>DATJLB010000164.1:0-16864 GCA_035490915.1 Geobacteraceae bacterium | reverse complement strand
CGGGCGCCCATGAATTCCTGGCCAAGCGGGTGGACTGCTCGGTGATCAACGCCGGCGACGGCGCCCACGAGCATCCTTCGCAGGGCCTTTTGGACATGCTGACCATGCGCCAGAAGTTCGGCACCCTTTCCGGACTGAAGGTGGCGATCGTCGGCGACATCACCCACAGCCGGGTGGCCCGCTCCAACATCCACGGCCTGACCAAGATGGGGGCGAGCATCCGCCTTTGCGGCCCTCCCACAATGGTGCCGCCGGGAATCGAGCGGCTGGGGAACGTAACGGTCTGCAACGATATGCGGGACGCCATCGCCGATGCGGACGTGGTGATGATGCTCCGGATCCAGCTCGAGCGCCAGGGAAAGACGCTCCTGCCGACCCTGAAGGAGTACTCTCGCTATTACGGACTCAACCCGGAAAACCTGAAGCTCGCCAAGAAGGACGCCATGGTGATGCATCCCGGCCCGATCAACCGCGGGGTGGAGCTTTCCTCCTACGTTGCGGACGGCGATCAGTCCCACATCCTGAAGCAGGTGGAGAACGGCGTGGCGGTGCGGATGGCGATGCTGTACCACGTGAGCGGCGGGGAGCTGCCGACGGAATAGAAACGGCCACTTTTCCGCAATCTCGGCGTTGCCCTGCGGGAATTCGTTGTGCGGCGTAGCGCTGCAACCCTCACCCAATCCCTCTCCCAAAATGGGAGAGGGCAAGGCGTGCTCTCCCCCTCTGGGGGAGAGCTAGAGAGAGGGCCTGCCTCCGCCGATTCCCTTGGGCGCCACCGACCTTGCGCAAAATTGACCGTTTCTCCTGTGCTGGATGAACTATCTCTCGTTGGAAAGGGGAATAGCTATGAGTTTACTGATAAAGGGAGGGCGGGTGATCGACCCGTCACAGGGGATCGACGATACGTTGGATGTCCTGGTGGAAGAGGGAAAGATCAAGGAGGTCGGGAAGGGGCTGAAGGCTGCGGGGGCCGAGACTGTCGACGCGGGCGGGCTGCTGGTGGTGCCGGGGCTCATCGACATGCACGTCCACCTGCGCGACCCGGGGCTCGAGTACAAGGAGGACATCGTCTCCGGGACAAAGGCAGCTGCGGCCGGCGGATTCACCTCGGTTGCCTGCATGCCGAACGTGAAGCCGGTGAACGACAACAAGACCGTTACCGCCTACATCCTCGACAAGACGTGCCGGGAGGGGGCGGTGAACGTCTTCCCGATCGGCGCCATCACCCAGGGTAGCAAGGGAGAGGCGCTCGCCGAGATGGGAGAGCTGAAGGAGGCGGGGTGCGTGGCGGTCTCCGACGACGGCCATCCGGTGGCGAACGCCGAGTTGATGCGGCGTGCCCTGGAGTACGCCCGGGGGATGGGGATCATGGTGATCTCCCATGTCGAGGAGAAGGCGCTGGTGGGGGAAGGGGTGATGAACGAGGGGTTCACATCCACCGAGCTCGGTCTCAAGGGGATTCCGCGGGTGGCGGAGGATATCGCTACGGCGCGCGACGTAATGCTTGCCGAGTACACCTCTTCTCCGATCCACATCGCCCACGTCTCCACGGCTGGTTCGATCCGGATCATCCGGGATGCCAAGGCGCGCGGCGTAAGAGTAACCTGCGAGACGGCGCCCCACTACTTCTCCCTCACCGACGACGCGGTTCGGGGGTACACTACCAACGCCAAGATGAACCCGCCGCTACGCGAGGCGAGTGATGTGGCGGCCGTGAAGAGCGGGCTTGCCGACGGCACCATCGACGCCATTGCCACCGACCATGCGCCTCACCACCTGGACGAGAAGGACATCGAGTTCAACCTGGCGCTGAACGGCATCGTCGGCCTGGAGACCTCCCTTCCCCTGTCGCTCAGGCTGGTGGAGGAGAAGGCCCTGAGCCTTGCGGGGCTGGTGGAGAAAATGGCCCTCAACCCGGCCCGGATCCTCGGTATCGACCGCGGTACCCTGGCTGCCGGCGCAGTTGCCGACATCACCGTGATCGACCCGGAACGGAAGTGGCAGGTGACGGCGGAAGGGCTCGCCAGCAAGTCGAAGAACTCCCCCTGGCTCGGGGAGACGCTGAAGGGGTGCGCGGCATACACCATCGTCGGCGGAAAGATCGTTTACAAACGCTAAACAAAACCGAATTATCAAGGATGGACAGGATATACAGGATAAAGGCCTTTAGGTTTTACTACAAAAATGGTTTTGGGTTTCATCCTGATTATCCTGAATATCCTTGTTAAATAAATGCCTTTGGTTTACAGGAGCAACCACATGAAAGCAGTACTTGCGCTCGCGGACGGGCGCGTCTTCGAGGGGAAGTCGTTCGGCGCCACCGGCGAGGCGACCGGCGAGGTGGTGTTCAACACCGCCATGACCGGTTACCAGGAGGTCCTGACCGATCCCTCCTACAAGGGGCAGATGGTCACCATGACCTACACCCAGGTAGGGAACACCGGCATCAACCCGGAGGACATCGAGAGCAAGCAGCTCTACCTTTCCGGCTTCATCGTCAAGGAATACCTCGACTGCCATTCCAACTGGCGGGCTACCATGAGCCTCGACGCCTACCTGAAGGAGAACGGGGTGGTCGGCATCCAGGGGCTCGACACCCGGGCGCTCACCCGCCACCTGCGGGACAAGGGGGCACAGAACGGGATCATTTCTACAGTCGACTTCGACCACGAAAGTCTGGTGCGAAAGGCGCGGGCGGTCCCCTCCATGGCGGGGCTCGACCTGGCGAGCGGGGTCACCTGCGAGAAGCCGTATCACTGGAGCGAGAAGCTCTGGGAGCTGGGGACCGGATACGGCGAGGCTGCGCCGGGTGAGTTGAAGTACAAGGTAGTGGCCTACGACTTCGGGATCAAGTACAACATCCTCCGCTGCCTGGTCTCCGCCGGCTGCGACGTGACGGTGGTTCCCGCAACCTTCCCGGCCGAGGAGGCCCTCGCCATGAAGCCGGACGGGATTTTCCTCAGTAACGGCCCGGGAGACCCGGAGCCGATGACCTCGGTGATCGAGAACATCCGGAAGTTCGTGGGGCAGAAGCCGATCTTCGGCATCTGCCTTGGCCACCAGCTTCTCGGGCTCGCCCTCGGCGGGCAGACCATCAAGCTGAAGTTCGGCAACCACGGCTCCAACCTGCCAGTCATGGACCTCGCCACCCGGAAGGTGGAGATCACCGCCCAGAACCACGGCTTCTCGGTGGACATCGTGTCGCTCGCCCATGCCTGCGACCTGGCCCACGAGAACCTGAACGACCAGACGGTGGAGGGGATGAGCCACAACGAGCTCCCGATCTTCTCGGTCCAGCATCATCCGGAGGCGTCGCCGGGGCCGCATGATTCGCACTATCTGTTCGGGCGCTTCGTAGAAATGATGGAACGTCACAAGTAAGACGTCTGCCGCTTTTTCGCCATCCCGGCGTTGCCCTGCGGGAATTCGTTGTGCGGCGTAGCGCTGCTACGCCTCCGCCGATTCCCTCGGGCGCCACCGACCTGACGAAAAATCGACAGCCGCTCGGTTAAGGCATGAAATACGTCGATCTTTACAACTCTGGTGAACTGCTGTCTCGGGTGCGCGAAGCCTACGCCCGGCTCCGGTCCTGCGACCTCTGTCCGCACGACTGCCGGGTGGACCGGCTCGCTGGTGCCACCGGGGCGTGCCGGGTCGGGTGGCGGCCGCGGATCGCTTCGGCCAACGTCCACCGGGGGGAGGAGCCTCCCATTTCGGGAAGCCGCGGATCGGGGACGATCTTCCTCTCCAACTGCTCCCTTTCCTGCCGGTTCTGCCAGAACTTCCCGATCAGCCAGCTCGGGAACGGCACCGACATCACCACCGCCGAGCTCGCCGGCCGTATGGTGCGGCTGCAGGGGCAGGGGGTGCACAACATCAACTTCGTCACCCCGGGGCACTTCCTCCCCCAGATCCTGGCCGCCCTTTACCTGGCGATCCCGCAGGGGTTCCGTCTCCCGATCGTCTGGAACTCCAGCGGCTACGAAAAGGTGGATGCTCTCCGGCTCCTGGACGGGGTGGTGGACGTCTACCTCCCCGACATGAAGTATGCGGGGGAGGCGGAGGCCGTCAGGTTCTCCTCCGCCCCCGGCTACCGGGATGTCAACCGGGCCGCGGTCGCCGAGATGCTTCGCCAGGTGGGGCACCTGGAGTTGGACGGGGAAGGGGTCGCGGTGAGAGGTCTCATCATCCGGCACCTGGTGCTTCCCGAAGGTGGCGCGGGGACGCGGGAGACGCTTCGCTGGGTCGCCGACAATCTGGGGGGGGAGACCCACATCTCGCTCATGCGGCAGTTCTTCCCGGCCCACAAGGCGCCCGAAACGCCGGGGCTCCACCGGAAGCTCTCGAACGAAGAGTACGAGGAGGCGGTTGGGGCGCTGGAGGAGGCGGGGTTAGAGAACGGCTGGGTCCAGGAGTAGGATTCTACTCCGCCACAAAACCGCTATGGAGAAATCCTAAGAGCAATAGGACGCGGATCAAGACGAAAACAGCGGATTTTGTAACCAAAACAAGATATTTCAGGCTTGAACCAAAGATCATTGCTTTTGCTTGATCCGCCTTTTTCGCTTTGATCCGCGTCCCATATAAGGTTTGCTTTTCGATAGCGGATTTTCAAAGGCTTTTGCTGTATGAGAACGATCGCGTTACTGATAGTTTCCAATGTTTTCATGACCTTCGCCTGGTACGCGCACCTGCGGAACCTGCGCACCCGGCACTGGCTGATCGCCGTCCTGGTGAGCTGGTGCATCGCCTTCTTCGAATACCTGGTCCAGGTGCCGGCCAACCGGCTCGGCTACGGGCGGTTCACGCTGGCCCAGTTGAAGATCGTCCAGGAGGTCATCACCCTCGGCGTCTTCGTCCCGTTCGCGATCTTCTACATGGGGCAGCCGATCAGGCTCAATTATATCTGGGCGGGATGTTGTCTGGCAGGAGCAGTTTTCTTCATATTTAGAGGATAGATATATAACCGTAAGGAGTCGATAGAGAATGCCAAAAAGAACAGACATCAAGAAAATCCTGATCATCGGCGCCGGCCCGATCGTCATCGGCCAAGCGTGCGAGTTCGACTACTCCGGCACCCAGGCGTGCAAGGCGCTGAAGGAGGAGGGGTTCGAGGTGGTGCTCCTGAACTCGAATCCCGCCACCATCATGACCGATCCGGATTTTGCCGACCGGACCTACATCGAGCCGGTCACCCCGGAGGTGCTGGCGAAGATCATCGAGAAGGAGCGCCCCGACGCGGTCCTCCCCACCCTCGGGGGACAAACGGCGCTCAACACCGCGGTGGCGGTCGCCGAGAACGGCGTCCTGGAAAAGTACGGCGTCGAGCTGATCGGTGCCAAGCTCCCCGCCATCAAGATGGCCGAGGACCGCACGCTCTTCAAGGAGGCGATGGAGCGGATCAATCTCTCGGTCCCCCGCTCCGGCTTTGCCCACAACTACCAGGAGGCGATGGAGGTGGTAAAGGTCGTCGGCTTCCCCGCCATCATCCGCCCCTCCTACACCCTCGGCGGCACCGGCGGCGGCATCGCCTACAACATGGAGGAGTACGAGAAGATGTCCCAGGCCGGGATCGAGGCCTCCCCCACCAGCGAGATCCTGGTGGAGGAGTCGGTGATCGGCTGGAAGGAGTACGAGCTGGAGGTGATGCGCGACACCGCGGACAACGTGGTGATCATCTGTTCCATCGAGAACTTCGACCCGATGGGGGTGCATACCGGCGACTCCATCACCGTCGCCCCGGCCCAGACACTGACCGACAAGGAGTACCAGATCCTGCGGGACGCCTCCTTGAAGATCATCCGGGAGATCGGGGTGGACACCGGGGGCTCCAACATCCAGTTCGGCGTCAACCCGCGCGACGGGCGGCTCGTGGTGATCGAGATGAACCCGCGGGTGTCGCGTTCCTCCGCGCTCGCCTCCAAGGCGACCGGCTTCCCGATCGCCAAGATCGCCGCAAAGCTCGCGGTCGGCTACACCCTGGACGAGATCAGGAACGACATCACCCGGGAGACCCCGGCCTGCTTCGAGCCGACCATCGACTATGTGGTGACCAAGATCCCCCGCTTCACCTTCGAGAAGTTCCCCGCCGCGGATGCGACCCTCACCACCCAGATGAAGTCGGTGGGGGAGGTGATGGCGATCGGCCGTACCTTCAAGGAGTCGTTCCAGAAGGCGCTCCGTTCGCTGGAGATCGGTTCCTGCGGCCTGGAATCGCGCCTCTTCGACATCGCCAACGAGTCGCGCCGCGCCCTCACCACGAAGGAGCAGCAGCTCCTCCAGGAGAAACTGCGCACCCCTAACTGGGAGCGGCTCTGGTACCTGGGGGACGCCCTGAGGAGCGGCATGACGGTGGAGGAGATCTACGCCATCACCGCCATCGACCCCTGGTTTCTCCACAATATCCGCCAGATCATCGAAAAAGAAGAAGAGCTGAAGAAGATAAAGATTGAGAAAGAGGAAAACCTGAAAGATATCGTCCGCGAGGCTAAGCAGCTCGGCTTCTCCGACAAGTTCCTCGGCCGTCTCTGGGGGAAGAGCGAGGAGGAGGTCCGCCAGATCCGCCTGTCGCTCGGCATCCGGCCGGTGTTCAAGCGGGTCGATACCTGCGCCGCTGAGTTCGTCGCCTACACCCCCTACCTCTACTCCACCTACGAGGAAGAGTGCGAGGCGGAGGTCTCCGCGCGGAAGAAGATCATGATCCTCGGCGGCGGGCCGAACCGGATCGGCCAGGGGATCGAGTTCGACTACTGCTGCGTCCACGGCGTGTTCGCGCTCGCCGAGGACGGCTACGAGACGATCATGGTGAACTGCAACCCGGAGACCGTCTCCACCGACTACGACACCTCCGACCGCCTCTACTTCGAGCCGCTCACCTACGAGGACGTCCTCTCCATCGTGGAGACGGAGAATCCGGACGGGGTGATCGTCCAGTTCGGCGGCCAGACCCCGCTCAAGCTCGCCGTCCCCCTGGAAAAGGCGGGGGTTCCGATCATCGGGACGTCTCCCGACTCCATCGACCGGGCCGAGGACCGGGAGCGGTTTCAGGAGATGCTCCACAAGCTGGGGCTGCGCCAGCCCGAGAACGGCACGGCCCGTTCCTTCGAGGAGGCGGAGAAGGTGGCCGAGCGGATCGGCTACCCGGTGGTGGTGCGCCCCTCCTACGTCCTTGGCGGGCGTGCCATGGAGATCGTCTACGACGTGGAGAACCTGCGGCGCTACATGCACACCGCCGTGCAGGCCTCTCCCGAGCACCCGATCCTGATCGACAAGTTCCTCGAGGAGGCGATCGAGATCGACGTGGACGCCTTGTGTGACGGGACCGAGGCGGTGATCGGCGGGGTGATGGAGCACATCGAGGAGGCGGGGATCCACTCCGGTGACTCGGCCTGTTCCCTCCCGCCGTACTCCATCTCGGCCGAGTTGGCGGCGGAGATCAGGCGGCAGACCAAGCTGATGGCGCTGGAGCTGAACGTGAAGGGGCTGATGAACGTCCAGTTCGCGGTGAAGGACGACGTCATCTACATCCTGGAGGTGAACCCCCGGGCGTCCCGGACCGCCCCCTTCGTCTCCAAGGCGACGGGACGGCCGCTCGCCAAGCTCGCTGCCCGGATCATGGCGGGGAAGAGCCTGCGGGAGCTCGGGGTGACCGAGGAGATCGAACCGGCCCACATCGCCGTCAAGGAATCGGTCTTCCCGTTCGTCAAGTTCCCCGGTGTGGACACCATCCTCGGGCCGGAGATGAAGTCGACCGGCGAGGTGATGGGGATCGACGTCGATTTCGCCCGCGCCTACGCCAAGGCCCAGCTCGGCGCGGGGGTGAAGCTCCCGATGTCCGGGCGGGTGTTCGTCAGCGTGCGGGACGCCGACAAGAAACATGTTGTCGAAACCGCCAAAAAACTGTATGATAACGGTTTTGAACTGGTCGCCACCCGCGGTACCGCCGCCTTCCTGCAGGAAAAGGGGATTCCGGTGACGGTGATCAACAAGGTGCTCGAAGGGCGCCCCCACATCGTCGACGCCATCAAGAACAACGAGATCTGCATGGTGATCAACACCACCCAGGGGGCGCAGGCGGTGGCTGATTCCTTTTCCATCCGCAGGAATACCCTGGTGAACAACATTGCCTACTACACGACGACCTCCGGTGCCCGGGCCGCCGTCGACGGCATCATCGCCATGCGCCATGCGGCGCTGGACGTGAAGCCGATCCAGGAATACCTGAGCTGAGAGACGTTACAGCTACGTCAGATTTGAGATGATACCAAAGCGGCTCGGAGGAGGCCCCCAGGCGTACTCGTGCATTACGCCGAAGAGGCCGACGAGGAGCTAACGCAGGTAGCGCTCAAATATGGCGTTGCCACATGAGGAGCAGAGAAGAGATGAAGACGTCCCATTCCGTACCGTTGACCAAGGAGAGCTTCGATGCACTCCAGGAAGAGCTGAAGCGCCTGATCCGCGAGGAGCGCCCCAAGGTCATCCAGGCCATTGCCGAAGCCCGCGGGCACGGCGACCTTTCCGAGAACGCCGAATACGATGCCGCCAAGAATCACCAGAGCTTCCTCGAAGGGCGGATCCAGGAGTTGCAGGACAAGCTCGCGCGCGCGTACGTGGTCGACCTGTCCAACCTGAAGCCGGACAAGGTGGTGTTCGGCTCGACCGTCACGGTCTACGACACGGCGACCGAGGAGGAGACCACCTTCAAGATCGTCGGCGAGGACGAGGCGGACATCAAGCAGGGGAAAATCTCCTACACCTCGCCGGTCGGGAAGGCCCTGATCGGCCACCGGCTCGACGACACCGTCAAGGCGAAGGTGCCGGCGGGGGTCAAGGAATACGAGATCATCGATATCAAATACGAATAACAAGAAACATCAAGGAGAAACAACATGAGTCAGAAGATTACCAAGGATATGACCTTCGCCCAGGTCATGAGGATGCACCCCGACGTGGTGAAGGTTTTTGCAAAGTACAACCTCGGCTGCATCGGCTGCATGGGTGCCCAGGCGGAGAGCCTGGAGCAGGGGTGTTCGGCCCACGGCCTCGACGTCAACGCGGTGCTGGGCGACCTGAACCAGCTGTTCGACTGATTGGCGCTATGATAACGGTACCAAGCGAAGGGACGGCAACGCTGCCGTCCCTTTTGCTTTGCGCCGTCACACGAAATAAAGACTGAAGGAGTACCATGAATTTCCAGACATTCAATTTCCATCCCCGGATCGCGGCCGCGATCGCGGCGGCGGGGTATGTGACGCCGACGCCGATCCAGGCGCAGGCGATCCCGACGGTCATGCAGGGGCGCGACGTCATGGGGCTCGCGCAGACCGGAACCGGCAAGACCGCCGCGTTCGTGCTGCCGATCCTGCAGCGGCTGATGCAGGGGGAGCAGGGGCGCGTCCGCGCTCTGATAGTCGCCCCCACCCGCGAGCTGGCCGAACAGATCCACGACGCCATCGGCACGCTGGCGCGGCAGACCCGCATCAGGAGTGTTACGGTGTACGGCGGCGTGAACATCAACCCCCAGGTGCAGAAGCTCAAAAGCGGCGTCGAGATCGTCGTCGCCTGCCCCGGGCGGCTCCTCGACCACATCGGCCAGGGGACCATCGACCTGTCGCACCTGGAGGTACTCGTCCTCGACGAGGCGGACCAGATGTTCGACATGGGCTTTCTCCCCGACATCCGGCGGATCCTGAAGCATGTCCCCGCGAAGCGGCAGACGCTCCTCTTCTCTGCGACCATGCCCCCCGACATCCGGACGCTCGCGCACGACATCCTGCGCGATCCGGTCACGGTCCAGGTCGGGAACACCGCCCCGCCGGTCACCGTCACCCACGCCCTCTATCCGGTGGAGCAGCACCTGAAGACCCCGCTCCTCCTGGAGCTTCTGCACCACACCGACACCGAGTCGGTGCTGGTCTTCACCCGCACCAAGCACCGCGCCAAGCGGCTGGGGGAGCAGCTGGAAAAGGCGGGGTACCGGGCGGCTTCGCTCCAGGGGAACCTCTCCCAGAATCGCCGTCAGGCCGCGCTCGACGGCTTCCGTGACGGCTCGTTCCAGATCCTCGTCGCCACCGACATCGCCGCCCGCGGCATCGACGTGTCGCAGGTGTCGCACGTCATCAACTACGACATCCCCGATACTGCCGAGGCATACGTCCACCGGATCGGCCGGACCGGCCGCGCCGCGCGGACCGGCGACGCCTTCACCCTGGTGACGGGCGACGACGCGGCCATGGTCCGCACCATCGAGCGGACGCTCAACGCCCAACTCGAGCGCCGCACCGTGGCGGGGTTCGACTACAGCGTTCCCGCCCCCCGCAAGGATACCGAGTTCGCCCGCCCGCCGCATCCCCCCCGGCCTCAGCGCAAGCCGGACGGAGACAGGAAGGGCGCTCCGCAGAAGACGGCCCCGCAGCAGGCGGCGAAACCGAAAGCTTCCGCGCAGCCCCGGCAGCACGGCCCGAAGCCGCATGCCGCTGCCGCTCAGCAGCAGCGCGTCAACAGGACGCGGCACAAGTAGTCTTTTGGGTAGCTAACGTTTGGAGATATCTGCGGGTGACGTGACGGGGGCCGGCCAGCGGGTACTTTTCCCGCAAACAGGAGACCATTCCGTCCCCCGTCCCCTCAACCTCTCCCGATCGCCTTCAACAGGCACCAGACGCCGACAAGCAGGAGAACTCCACCCACGAGGCTCTCGAAGAAGATTGTCATCCAGAACGTCCCCGGTGCTCGCTCACGGCGCCGGTTGCCGACGCGGGTCTTTACCGTGTCCGATCGTAATGCTCTGCTGACGTGCAGAAGACAATAGAGACCGAGCGGGATCACTACGATGCATAGGTATGAGGTCACGGTTTGTCCCATGTCAAGGGTCTAACACCGCTTGGGGGGGCGTGAAAAAAGGGACCCCCGGTTACGTGGGGGGGCTGATGTGGAAAGTGAGTGGAGGAGGGTCCGCCCGGTCTCGGTTATCTGCTCGACGGCCAGGTCGAACGCATTCTTGTTGATTTTCGAAGGGGTGTTGAACCCGCTGAGCTTGCGGACGAACTGCAACGCGGCGGCGCGGATTTCTTCATCCGTGGCCGGCGGGTCGAAGTTGAAGAGGGTCTTGATGTTTCGGCACATGGTTCCCCCGATTTCCGTAGGGCTAGGGGAAAAAAGGGTCAGAGGTACGCCCTGGCGGAACTGGAGCGGGCGTTTTCTCCGTGCAAATCTCTCGGTACTCATTGAAGGCCCGAACGAGCCTTCTAGCTATTTCTTCGTCTGAAATACACATGGAATACATACCCAAATTCTCACTAACCATTTGGGGGTTATCATCAGTCTCATACTTGTTATTTTCGTGATGCTCCGTGTTTAAATATTCATGTATGTGCTTAATTTGTTTTATTTTGATAGGACGACTGTTGCTTAAAGCTTTAAAATTTATGTTAATGCAGTTATTTATAATATCACGGTTATATGAAAAAATACTTGGGTATGGTGAATCAAGACCCGGATGCGTAACACTTACATTTTGTATTTTGCTCATGTTGATATTAACAATATTGTTGTAGAAGTCTTGAGTGTGACTTTTTGTAGAGTCGGATTCAATATATTTTTCAGTATGACTGGCATTCACATTATCTTCAATATCTAAGTTGCAGCCGTGCCTGTTTAATAATTTGTAATAATATGATGTTGTATCGTAATTCTTATCTGTGGAAACGTAACTTAATCTCAGATCTGTTCTTAAATTGCCAAATCTTTCATCTATCCGCTTATATATTTTCTGCAAAATCTGCTCTTTTGATTCGTTAGAACTAGATTGTTCAGTCACAACCTTTATTGTCTCAGCACAACTCGCCATTCCGGGAAACAATCCAAGTATCCATACGATAAACATAACATTCAATATATAATGTAAATACATCATTTTGTTCGACATAACCTTAAATTCCCCTTCTGAATGATCTTACCTAGTACGATTAACATCTCAAGTCGTAAAAATCAACTTTTCAGACAGGTTCAGGTGTTATTTTTGGGATCAACGCACATCAGTACTCCGATTCCGCTACAACCTCGCCTTCATCAAAAAGACCTGGAAGAAGGGGCGGTGGGCGTCATCGTTTCGAAGAAGGCGCGGTGCCCCTGCAGGATCCGGTCGGCCTCAGAAGGATTTGGCGTCACATCGGAAACAGAGCGTTCGAACGTTCCTCCCAGCAGTATGCCGTCATCCCGTGGGATCATGTACAGAGCCTCACCGTCTATCCCGAGGATGTAGTCGATCTCCGGCTGCGGTAACAGGACCGTCATCTGCCCCTTTGCAGGGATGAGTTCCGTGTCGCCAAAGAGTTCCCGCGCGCCCAGACCGGTGCAATTGATCACCGTCGGCTCGGCCAGCTCGAGAACCTGCCGCACGTCGCTGAACTCGCGGACGACGATACGTCCTCCCGCAGTTCGAAAGTCGCGCTCTATCGCCCGCATGTACTGCGGCGTCTGGATCTGCATGGTTCCCGAGCGGCGGGCATATTTCCGGGGGAAGGGGTGCTCACCCGGGCCGAACGCGGCGGTCCGGGGGAAGAGGTCGTCCAGGCCGCTGAACAGGCTCGGCGCCGTGCAGGCCTCGTTTTCCGTGAAATAGCAGTCGACCCACCGTATGCCGTAGTGTGCTCCGGCCATGCACCGAAACTGCCTCTGGGAATGCCGCGCTGCGGCCTGGAACTGTTTTTCGAAGAGAGGGGTGACGGCAATCTCGTCGCATACGAAGTAGGGCAACCACAACCCGCCCGCGATGTTCGACGTGGTGTCCGGCGGCACATCCCGGGCATAGATCGTGACCCGGAAGCCATGTCTCTGGAGAAGAATGCCTGTCGACAGGCCGACGGCCCCGCACCCCAGCACGGCGCAATCTCTCGCATCGGTCTTCAGGGCTTCCTCGACGGCAAGCTGCGAGGTTCCCCACGATAGACCGAGGCCACAGCCGCCGTGGCCGTAGTTGTGCACGATCAGTTTGCCGTCCGTCAGCTCCGGCCGTACGACAAAACCGCCGGGCCGGAAGGGGCGAAGTCCGGCCAGTTCTCCGATAACGCGATCGGGGGAAACCAGGACGTGGGGAAGTGGCTGTGGTGATTCGGAGTGAGAACGCCTCATTTCGTTGACCCCCGGGAACCCTAAGCCTTCCGCGTGGACTTCCTTAGCCTTCTTAATAGTGTTGCTCGATTACATGATATTACTACTGGAAAAGAGAACTTCCCGCAACTCCCGAAGCATCCCCGGTATGCTCTCATCCTAATCGCTGTTGCCGATCCCCAGGTCCCAGATTATGGCGCACCGGTCGCATCTGGCAGACCAGGCATTGGGCAATTCGGCGGACCTGCTCCTGGTGACCGTTCGGCCGCCGCACTCCGGGCAGGTCTGGTGGAGCAGCCGGTAGTGCAGGCGGATGAAGCAGCCGATGAACAGGGCAAACAGCCCGAAGACGTAATAGATCCCGATGCGGTCAAGGACCGCACCGAAGCCGTGGTCGGCAAGGACCAGCGGCAGGACGATGGCGGCGGAGAGCGTCACGAACACGATGACGAAATAACGGACAATCCATTTTTCGCTCAGGGGATGCTTTCTGACCTGCATGACGGTCTCCGGGGCGAGGGGAGTGTGGTAATACAAGGCTGAACTGCCCGGTTTTTCGATGGACGGCAGCTTCAAGTGAGATGTGTGTGTTGCTTGTTGAAATTTGGAGCTTCGGATGACCCTTCTTTGTCTTTCTACCTGATAGTCAGCGGGCCGGCTGCCTGCGCGGGGACCGTTCCGATCACGGTGACGGGCGAGAGCATTGCGGTGCCGGATTGGCTCGCGTCGCATGCCCCTACAGAAGTGGTATACGATAAATATGCGATCATGCTCGGAGCACCGTGCCACACGTAGACCGCATCGCCCACGCTCGACCCGCCGAGCGTGAACGCTGTCTGCGGGAGGCCCACCGCCTGTGTGTACGCCGCCGTCGCACACTTGGAATCCGCGAAATACAGGCCATACTGAATCGGCATGTCGTACGTGCCAGTGACCGCATTAACGCTGAAGATGGCCCCATTCGAGAGGATGGTAATGCTCCCCATATAGTAGCCGAGGTAGGTCCCGAGCGAGACGCCGTTGCTGTCGAACACTTGGGGGCCGCCGTCCAGCCCTCTCGGGCCTGGGGGTCCCTGCGGCCCCTGCAGTGTCGCGGTGGTCTGCGAAGTGCCATCAGGAAAGACCAGGGCGCTGTCGCTTCCGGTTATTCTCAATACTCCGGGTACGAGGACTCCATCCGGTTCCGCCGCCAGTGCAGGAACAGCAAGGAGCGCCAAACAGCAGACTGCAAAAAAAATTGTTCTGGTCACGTCATATCTCCTTTCAAGGTAACACCGAAATTCGGGACAGATCGAGCACATGCAAAGGGAGGGCATCGGAAGCCGCGTGGAAAAGAAAATCGAGGGCCGTCATTTTCTTGCTGCGTATTCCCTTGAACGAGCTGGCATTCTTATGACAGCGGCACGAAATCCCGGCAGGTTTTTCGACGAGACTATACGTAATCTTTGAGGGCATGTAAATTAAAAAAATTAAAAACTGCAACATGCGGCCCGTGCTCTCATGCGTCCTGGGGGTAAATTGTCTTGACAGCACGGGGGGTTGTCCGCTAATAACCACCACATGGACCGCCCCAAGACGACCCTTACCCTCGACGACGCGAACCGCCTCGCCCTCCCGGCCGAGATCATCGACCGCCTGGGACTCAAGCCGGGCAGCCGCCTTGCCGTCGAAACGGACGGGGAGGGGAGGCTGGTGCTGACGCCGCTCTCCGAGCCGGCCGCACCCACCCTCCAGGAGTCGATCAACCGGAAGAACCTCGAAACCTCCATCCAGTTCATCAAGGGGGTGGGGCCGAAGCTCGCCGAGGCGCTCGGCAAAAAAGGGGTCCAGACCGTCGAGGATGCGCTTTACCTCCTGCCGCACCGCTACGAGGACCGCCGCGAGCTCCTGACCATCTCGAAGCTCCGTCCCGGCCACACCGAGGTCTTCGCCGGTGAGGTGCTCGCCGCGGACCTCGTCGCCACCAAGGGGGGGAGGCGGTTCTTCGAGGTGATCGTCGGCGACGCGAGCGGCTCCATCGTCTTCAAGTGGTTCCGTTATAACCTCGGCTTCATCAAAAAGACCTGGAAGAAGGGGCGGCGGGGGATCTTCACCGGCGAGGTGTCGCAGTACGGATACCAGCGGGAGGTCCACCACCCCGAGGCGGAGTGGCTCGGGGAAGGGGAGGAACTCGCCACCGTGATGGCCCGTGACCCGGTCAACTTCGGGCGGATCGTGCCGGTCTACCCCCTGACCGAGGGGGTGCACCAGAAAACGATGCGCAGAATCATGAAGGATGCGGTGGACCGCTTCGCCCCCTGCGTGGAGAGCCTCATCCCCCGTGACGTCGCGGCCCGCCACGCCCTGGTCCCCCTTGCAGAGTCGTTCCACGAGGTGCACTTCCCCGGGGGGAGCGACCTGGAAAGCCTCAACCGGGGGGCGACCCCCGCCCACCGGACGCTCGTCTTCGACGAGCTCTTTTTCCTGGAGCTCGGGCTCGCCCTGAAGAAGCGGGGGGTGACGCTCGATTCAGGCATTGCCTTCGGCGTCACCCACAAGTACACGAAGCCGCTCCTGCAGATGCTCCCGTTCGCCCTGACGGCGGCCCAGCGCCGGGTACTCTCCGAGATCAAGGAGGAGATGATGTCACCCCACCCGATGCACCGGCTGATCCAGGGGGACGTCGGGTGCGGGAAGACGCTGGTGGCGCTGATGGCGGCGCTCGTGGCGGTGGAGAACGGCTACCAGGTGGCGATCATGGCCCCGACCGAGATCCTCGCCGAGCAGCACTACCTGAACATCCACCGCTGGTGCGAGGCGCTCGGGGTGAAAGTGACGCTCCTCACCGCGTCGCTCAAGGGGAAGGCGAAGACGGCCGCCATCGCGGAGATCGCGGCTGGGACGGCACAGATCGTGATCGGCACCCACGCGGTGATCCAGGAGAAGGTGGAGTTCCACCGCCTCGGGCTCGGGATCATCGACGAGCAGCACCGCTTCGGTGTCGCCCAGCGGGGGCTCCTGAAAAAGAAAGGGGAGACCCCCGACATCCTGGTGATGACTGCCACCCCAATCCCCCGCACCCTGGCGATGACCGTCTACGGCGACCTTTCGCTCTCGGTGATCGACGAGCTTCCTCCCGGCCGCACCCCCGTGGAGACGCGGCTCTGCTTCGAGTCGAGGCGCAGCCAGGTCTACGGCCTGATCCGGGAGGAGGTGGGGAAGGGGAGGCAGGCGTACGTCATCTACCCGCTGGTGGAGGAGTCGGAGAAGAGCGAGTTGAAGGCGGCGACGCAGATGGCGGAGCACCTGGCAAACGACGTCTTCCCGGAGCTCCGGATCGGCGTTCTCCACGGCCGGATGCGGCCGGAGGAGAAGGAGGGGGTGATGCGCTCCTTCAAGACGGGGGAGATCGACGTCCTCGTTGCCACGACGGTGATCGAGGTCGGGATCGACGTGCCGAACGCCACGATCATGGTGATCGAGCATGCGGAGCGGTTCGGCCTCTCTCAGCTCCACCAGTTGCGTGGTCGCGTCGGGCGCGGGAGCGGGAAGTCCCGCTGCATCCTGCTGACCGACGGGCGGCTCTCGGAGGAGGGGGAGAAGCGACTCCGGGTGATGGAGGCGACCACCGACGGCTTCCGGATCGCCGAGGCGGACCTGGAGATCCGCGGCCCTGGCGACTTTCTCGGCACCCGCCAGGCGGGGCTCCCCGATTTCCGGGTGGCGAACATCCTGCGGGACGGCCGGGTGCTCGAAGAGGCGCGGCAGGAGGCGTTCG
>DATJLB010000163.1:0-5567 GCA_035490915.1 Geobacteraceae bacterium | reverse complement strand
GCTTCTTCTCCCTCACGAGCCAGGAGCGCCAGGGACTGAGCCTCAACCTCTGCGGTGCGGCCAAGCTTACCTGCTGCGTCGGCCCGACCGGGAACATGTACCCGTGCGCCTTCCTCCAGACCGAGCGGTTCAAGGCGGGATCGCTGCGGGAACAGAGCTTCAAGGAGATCTGGGACAGCTCCGAGATCTACGAATCGTTCCGGAGTCTCCGGATCCACTCCTGCGAGGAGTGCAATCGCTTCGACCAGTGCCACGGCGGCTGCCCGGCGGTGGCCTGGCACCTGAAAAACGACCTGAACGGCGGCGACCCGGAGTGCCTGGAGCGGTGCGTGACGAGCATCGCGAAGGCCGCCTAGATTGAATCTGACTCCTCCGACACGTCTGACGTGTCGACAGGACGGAAACCAATAAATCAAGGATCATGTAAGGAGCCACTACCATGATGTTTCCCTATCTCTTCTCCCCCCTCAAGCTGGGGACGGTTGAAGTCAAGAACCGGATCTCCTTCCAGCCGCACCTGACCAACCTGGCGGTGAACAACCTCCCGAGCGAGCGGCAGATGTACTACTGGGGGGAGCGGGCCAAGGGGGGCGCCGGCCTCATCATCACCGAGGAGCTGACGGTCCACCCGACCGATATGGCGTACGAGAAGCTGATCGACGTCTACCACAAGGAGGTGATCCCCGGCTTCAAGAAGATCACCGACTACGTGCACCAGTTCGACACCAAGATCTTCGCCCAGTTGAACCATAACGGCCAGCAGGGTGACGGGACCAACTCACGGCTTCCGGTCTGGGCGCCGTCGCCGATCCCCGACGTCCTCTTCCGGGAGACTCCGAAGGAGATGGAGCCGGAGGACATCGAGGAGGTGGCCCGCTACTTTGCCAAGAGTGCCATCCATGTCCGCGAGAGCGGCTTCGACGGGATCGAGCTCCAGTTCGGCCATTCGAGCCTTGCCCGTCAGTTCCTGTCGCCGCTCACCAACTTCCGGAGCGACGAGTTCGGCGGCTCCCTGGAAAACCGGATGCGGGCGCCCCTCAAATTCATCGCCGCGGTGAGGAAGGCGGCGGGGAACGACTTCACCCTCGGCATCCGGATGTGCGCCGACGAGATGATCCCGGGGGGCCTCGATCTCGGCCAGGTCCAGGAGATCTGCGCCCGCTTCGAGGCATCGGGGCTCATCGATTTCATGGACCTCTCCATCGCCACCTTCTACAACCTGTATCTCGTGGAAGGGTCCATGCACACCCCGCTCGGCTACACCATCCCGCTTGCCGCCGGCATCCGGGAGCGGCTGAAGATCCCGGTCTTCTGCACCGGCCGGATCAACGACCCGGTCATGGCGGAGAAGGTGCTCGCCAACGGCCAGGCCGACATGATCGGCATGTGCCGCGGCCTCATCTGTGACCCGTTCATGCCGAAGAAGGCGTTCGAGGGGAGGCTGGACGACATCCGCTACTGCGTCGCCGACAACCAGGGGTGCATCGGCCGGATCGGCCTGAACAAGTCGATCGGCTGCATCCAGAACCCCGCAGTCGGCCGGGAGAAGGAGTGGGGGGAAGGGACCCTGGAGAAGGCGAAGGTCCGGAAGAAGGTGACGATCGTCGGCGGCGGTCCGGGCGGCATGTGGGCTGCCAAGATGGCGGGTCGGCGTGGCCACAAGGTAACGCTGTACGACCGGAACGAGGCTCTCGGCGGACAGGTGCTCACCGCCATGAAGGGTGCCGGACGCGACGAGTTCGGCGTCATAGCCCGGAACGAGAAGGCCCAGGTGGACAAGGCGGGCGTGACCGTCAGGCTCGGGTTGGAGGCGACGCCTGAGCAGGTGCTCTCCGAAAAGCCGGATGTGGTCATCGTGGCGACCGGGAGCCGCCCCAAGGAGCAGCCGGTGGGAGGGGCCGACGGCCCCGCGATCTATAACGTCTGGCAGGTGCTGAACGGCGAGGCGGAACTAGGGCAGAACGTCTGCCTGATCGACTACGACGGTCATCACCGGGCCTCCGCCACGGCCGAGTTCCTGGCGAATCAGGGGAAGACCGTGCACATCATCACCTCCAGCCTCTTCATCGGCGCCGAGCTCGGGCCGACCCAGGACCTCTACCTGACCCGCCAGCGGCTCCTCCAGAAAGGGGTCACCTTCACCCCCGACATCGCGGTCATCGAGGTGGGTGGGGACGCGGGCGCGAAGACGGTCAAGGGTTTCAACGTCTACTCCAACATCTGGGACGAGTGGGGGCCGTTCGATGCGCTCGTCCTCGCCATGGGGCAAAGGGTGGATGACGCCCTCTACATGAGCCTGAAGGGGAAGGTTGACGAACTGTACCGGATCGGCGACAGCGTCGCCCCCCGCAAGGTGGACATGGCCATCTGGGAAGGGCACCGGATCGGGAGGGAAATCTGATGGTGAACGGAAAGCTCCTGATTTTCGTCGATCTTGCCGCAGGCCTGGACGACACGGGAAGGGGGCTCCTCTCATTCGGGTCGCGCCTTGCGGGCATCCTCGATTCCTCCTGGGGGGGCGTCACGTCCGCTTTTCCTGATGAAGAGACGGTGGCGAGCTTCGGCGCATACGGCGTCCCCGCCGTGGTTGCCCTCGCCGACGGGGACCGGCTGCAGGATACCCCCGCACTGCTCGGGAAGGCGGTTGCGCAACTCGCACGGGAAGAGGGGGGGCGCGTCGTCGTCCTCCCCCATAACGATCTCGGTTCGATCCTCGCGCCGGTTGTCGCGGCGGAGCTCGATGCCGCCCTCATAACCGAGGTGATCGCGACCCGCAGCCGCGATGGCGCGCTTCACCTGTCCCGGCAGGCCCTCGGCGGCCGCGTGATGGAGACGCGGGTGTGGGACGGCGGCCGTTCCCTGGTCGTCACCGTTCCCGTCAGAAACCTGAGTCAAGTGCTGATGCCGACCGTCCATCCGGTCGTGACCGACGTGTCGACCCGGCCCGCTTCCGCCGTCGACGGGGAGGCCTTGGCGAGGGTCACGGGGCGGGTCCCCCCCGATCCCCAGACCGTCGACCTCACCGACGCGGATGTGATTTTCAGCGCGGGCAAAGGGTGCGACCAGGCGGTCTTCGAGCAGCTGAAGGACCTCTGCCGGCTCCTGAACGTCTCCTTCGGCGTCACGAGGCCGGTGTTCGACCTCGGATGGACCGGCTTCGAACGAATGGTGGGCCAGACCGGCCGCACCGTCACGCCGCGGCTCTACGTCGCCCTCGGCATCTCCGGCTCCATGCACCACGTCGGGGGGATCAAGGACTCCCGCCGGATCGTGGCGGTCAACAGCGACCCCAAGGCCCCCATCTTCACCAACTCCGACGAGGGGTTCGTAGCGGACATCAGGGAGGTGCTGCCGCGTCTCCTGGAGCAGGCTCGAGCGGCCGCGGGAGGTGCAGCATGAGCGAATTGTACGATGCCATAGTCGTGGGGGCGGGCCCTGCCGGCTCTTCCGCGGCCCTGACCATGGCGCGGGCCGGCCTGAAGGTCGTCCTCGTGGAGCGGGGGAGCTTCCCCGGCGAGAAGAACATGTTCGGCGGGGTCCTGCACCGGCTCCCCGCCCTGGAAGAGGTATTCCCGGACTTCTGGGACCGGGCGCCGCTGGAGCGGCACATCGTCAAGAAGGGTGTCACCTTCATGACGGGCGACTCCAGCTTCAGCACCACCATCGAGGCGGGCAACTTCGACCGCCCGCCGTACAACGGCTACACCATCTTCCGTCCCCGCTTCGACCGGTGGCTGGCGGAAGAGGCGGTGAAAGCCGGCGCCACCCTCCTTACCCGCTCTACCGTCGATGAGCTGGTGTACGAGGGGAGCCGGCTCGCCGGGGTCACCATACTCGGCAGGGAGGGGAAACTCTCCGCCCCCGTGGTGGTTGCCGCCGACGGCGTCCTCTCCTTCACCGCGCTCAAGGCGGGTCTGCGCCGCCCCACGTTCAACGAAGGGCAGATGGCGGTGGGCGTGAAGGCGCTCCTGGACATGCCGCGGGAAATGATCGATGACCGGTTCGGCCTGGTCCGCGACCAGGGTTTCGCCAACGAGTTCGTCGGCTGCACCGCCGGGGTGCGCGGCGGAGGGTTCCTCTACACCAACTACGACTCCCTTTCCGTCGGCCTGGTCTTCCACCTGGCGAGCCTGAAGACGAGCGGCAAGACCCCCTACGACCTCCTCAACCAGTTCCTGGAGCAGCCCCAGGTCGCCAAGATGGTGTGCGGCGGCAGGCTCCAGGAGTATTCCGCCCATGTGATTCCCGAGGGGGGATACGACATGATTCCCGAGCTGGTGGGTAACGGCGTGCTCGTGACGGGCGATGCAGCCGCCTTCTGCAACGCCACCGGCCTCAATCTGGAGGGGATAAACCTTGCCTCCCACTCGGGGGTCCTGGCCGGCAAGGCGGTCATCGCCGCCGCCGGGAAAGGTGATTTCAGCCGCAAGGGGCTCGAGATCTACCGGCAGCTCCTGAACGACAGCTACGTCATGAAAGACCTGAAACTCTACCGCAAGGCGCCGCACATGCTCCACAACGACCGGATATACAACGAGTACCCGGAGCTGGTGACGAGCCTCATGGAATACATTTACCGGATCGAGGGGGCGCCCAAGGAGAACATCTCCAAGCTCTTCCTGAAAGCGGCCCGGGAGAAAGTCGGGCTCGGGAACCTCGTGGGAGACGCCCTGAGCGCCTGGAGAGCGTTATGAACATCGACGAGATCTTCGACTTTACCAGCTTCACCATAGACCGCGAGCCCCACATCGTCCTCGACGCGAATGTCTGCGTCGGCTGCGACAACCGCGGCTGCACCAACTGCTGTCCCGCCCGCTGCTACACCTGGTCCGAGGAAGAGCAGAAGATGACCTTCGTTTACGACGGCTGTCTCGAATGCGGCACCTGCTATGTGGTCTGCCACCGCAAGGCGTTCACCCGGTGGCGCTACCCACGGGGCGGCTTCGGGGTGGCGTACAGGATGACTTAAAATCGGGCGCGAGGCTATGGGCACTGGGCTCCGGGAAAGGTTTTTTCTCAGCGCCCGGTGCCCAGCGCCCAGAGCCTGTTGTGTGAGAGGTACTTATGCCCTACAACAAACTCGACATACTCGTTCTCATTCGTGAGATCAACGATCCCCGCCCACCTGCGCGCGTCATGACGCGCGGGGCAGGTATATCCGATCGCGGTCTGCGGCGGGTGCCGAACCCGGCCGACCTCTCGGCGCTGGAGGAGGCGCTTGTCCTGAAGGATCGGCTCGGCGCCACGGTGACCGTCCTTGCCGTCGGTCCCGCCCGGCTCGACGATACCATCCGACTCGCTTTCGCCATGGGGGCGGACCGGGGAATCCGCTTCTGGGAGCACGGCATGGAGGGCGGGGACGCCGTCGCCGACGCCCGGGTGCTGGCGAGAATCATGGCCGTTCTCTCCCCGACCTTCGTTTTTTGCGGTAACCGGCTGGCCGACCGGGGAGACGACCCGGTGCCCGCTCTGGCCGCGGCACGGGCCGGCATCCCCTGCATCGCCGCGGTCGTCTCGCTCACGCTGAAAGGGGCGGGGGTCGAGGCGGAACGGAAGAGTGACCGGGG
>DATJLB010000162.1:0-6719 GCA_035490915.1 Geobacteraceae bacterium | reverse complement strand
CCTACCGGCAGTTCAACGAGGTCTGCCGCACGGTGGCCAAGGGGCTCCTGCGGCTCGGGATCAAGAAGGGTGACCATCTCTCCATCTGGGCCTACAACGTACCGGAATGGGTCATCCTCCAGTTCGCGACCGCCAAGATCGGCGCGATCCTCGTCACGATCAACACGAGCTACAAGTCGGCGGAGCTGGAGTACATCCTGACCCAGTCCGATTCCAGCACCCTCTTTATGGTGAAGTCGTTCAAGGACACCGATTACGTCCAGACCCTCACCGAGGTGGTGCCGGAGCTGCCGGACTCTGAGGCCGGCCGGCTCGCCAGCGCGAAGCTCCCGTGCCTCAAGAACGTCATCTTCATCGGCGCCGAGACCCCGGCCGGGATGCTCAATTTCTCCCGGATCATGGAGCTGGGCGCCGATGTTACCGACAGCGAGCTGGCGGCTGTGGAGGCGACCCTCGACCGGCACGAGGTGATCAACATGCAGTACACCTCCGGCACCACCGGCTTCCCGAAGGGGGTGATGCTGACCCACTTCAACGTGATCAACAACGGCTTCAACATCGGCGAGTGCATGCGCTTCACCGAGAAGGACCGCCTCTGCATCCCGGTCCCCTTCTTCCACTGCTTCGGCTGCGTCCTCGGGGTGATGGCGTGCGTGACCCACGGTGCCACCATGGTGCCGGTGGAGATCTTCGATCCGCTCAAGGTCCTCCGGACCATCGAGGCCGAGCGCTGCACCGCCGTTCACGGCGTCCCCACCATGTTCATCGCCGAGCTGGAGCACCCGGAATTCCCCTCGTTCGACCTCACCTCGCTCCGCTCAGGGATCATGGCCGGCTCCAACTGCCCCATCGAGGTGATGAAGCGGGTGATCCGGGACATGCACGCCTCCGAGATCACCATCGCCTACGGCCAGACCGAATCCTCTCCGGTCATCACCCAGACCCGCACCGACGACCCGCTGGAACTGCGGGTGGCCACCGTCGGCCGGGCGCTTCCCGACGTGGAGGTGAAGATCGTCGACATCGAGACCGGTGCGACGCTCCCTCCCGGCAAGCAGGGGGAACTCTGCACCCGCGGCTACCACGTGATGAAGGGGTACTACAAGATGCCCGAGGAGACGGAGAAGGCGATCGACACGGAGGGGTGGCTCCATACCGGCGACCTCGCGGTGATGGACGAGAGCGGCTACTGCAAGATCACCGGGCGGATCAAGAACATGATCATCCGGGGGGGGGAGAATATCTACCCGCGGGAGATCGAGGAGTTCCTCTATACCCATCCGAAGGTGTCCGACATCCAGGTGTACGGCGTTCCTGACCGGAAGTACGGCGAGCAGGTGATGGCGGCCATCGTCGTGAAGAAGGGGATGACGCTGACCGAGGAGGAGGTGAAGGAGTTCTGCCGCGGAAAGATCGCCAACTACAAGATCCCCAAGTATGTCAAGTTCGTCGATTCCTACCCGATGACCGCTTCCGGCAAGATCCAGAAGTTCAAGCTGCGGGAGATGGCGATCAGGGAGCTCCAGCTGGAGGATGCCGGCGAAACGACATAAGGGAAAGCGCCTTTTGACTCGGCCTGCGGCCTCGCCCTCCGTCCGGGCAGCCTTCGCTGTCCAATTTGCGGGGCAAATTGTCCGCCATCTCTGCGTTGGCTTTCGGAATCCCTTGTGCGACGTGGCGCTGTTTATGCCCACTGGGTACCACGCCTCCGCGGAATTCCGAAAGCCGCCTTGACCTGACGAAAAAATCGCTTTCCCTGTAGGAGCAAAAAAGGAAAGCATGAGAACCACAGGGGTCGTCTCCTGTGGTTTTTATTTTGTCAGAAAGAAAGCAAAACTTAGTCAGGGCAGCGGCCCTCTTCGAACATGCCGCTGCAGCTGATCTGTTCCGTTATCTTGCGGAAGTGGAAGCCGTAGATGGCGAGGGTGATGGCCAGGGGGAAGATGCGGGGGCGGAACAGGGACCAGCAGAACAGCCGCCAGAAATGGAGGCGTTCGCGCCCTATCACGCCGAGCATGACGATGGACGCGAAGAACGCCCGAAGACGGCTCGGCGTCAGCCGGAATTTCCCCCGTCTGACCGGGCGGTATTCCCGGAGAAAGGTCCGGAGCCGCCGGTAGTACGGGGCGGGGGAATAGATGGTCGTGAGGATCGATCGGTAGCCGCTGACCAGCGTGTCGGGATTCATGCGTGGGATGAAATTGAGGGAGACGGCGGTGTTGTTGCCGGAGGCGGTGCAGAGGAGCCGTCCTTCCTCCTCCAGGCGGCGGTGAAGCTTGGTGCCGCGTAGTGCCATCAGTATGCCGACCATGGCGGTGACGATGCCGCTTTCCTGGATGAAGCGGATCTGTTTTTCGAAGATGCCTGGCGGGTCGCTGTCGAACCCGACGATAAAGCCCCCCTGCACCTGGAGCCCGGCGTGCTGGATCCGCTGGACGCTGGCGAGCAGGTCGCGGTTCTTGTTCTGGACCTTCCCCGCCTCATTGAGCCCCGCGTCCTGGGGGGTCTCGATGCCGATGAAGACCTCCTCGAAGCCGGCCCTTGCCATCTGTGCCATCAACTCCCCGTCATCCGCCAGGTTGATCGAGGCCTCGGTCTGGAAGGAAAAGGGGTGCCCCCGCCGCTCCATCCAGTCGATCATGGCGGGGAGGATTTCCCCCTTCAGCTTCGGCTTGTCGCCGATGAAGTTGTCGTCCACGAAGAACACCCCGCCCCGCCACCCCCGCCGGAAGAGTGCATCCAGTTCGGCTGTCAGCTGCTCCCGTGATTTGGTGCGCGGCACCCGGCCGAACAGCTGGGTTATGTCGCAGAACTCGCAGTCGAAGGGGCAGCCGCGGGAGTACTGGATGCTCAGGGCGGCATAGTCGCGCAGGTCGATAAGGTCCCATCGGGGGGGAGGAGTTTCCCGGAGGTCCGTCCAGCGGCCGGCGGTGTAGACCCTGCCGGGAGTGCCGCGCTGCAGGTCGGCCAGGAACGGGGGGAGGGTCAGTTCGGCTTCGCCGAGGACCAGGTGGTCGACGTCCGGAAAATCGGCGTGACAGGAGGTGAAGAGGGGGCCGCCGGCGACGGTCCTCACCCCCAGACTTCGGCAGCGGGCGAGCACTTCCCGGGCCGACTCCCGCTGGACCGTCATGGCGCTCACGAAGACGAGGTCGGCCTGGCAGATATCCTGGTCGGTGAGGGGGCGGACGTTCAGGTCGATCAGGCGCGGCCGCCAGTCGGCGGGGAGGAGGGAGGCGACGGTCAGGAGCCCGAGCGGCGGGAACCCGGCCTTTTTGCCGACGAACCGGAGGGCGTGGCGGAAGCTCCAGAAGGTATCGGGATAGCGGGGATAGACCAGGAGGACGTTCATAGCGCAACTCCTTAAAGCTTATCCGTCAAGCTTTGCAAGCTTTTAGCCGTGACAGCGGCGTCGAAATGCACCGGGTACCACGCATGGTAAAAATTTTACTCCGGTGGTGACGGTCCGCATGTAAAAACTATGTAAAACAGATCTCCGTGCCGGTCACGCAAGGGAATAGCCCCGCGATTTTACTGTTGCCCTCGGGACGCCGGAAATGGTATAAACAAAGTAAGCATGTGAACCACAGGGGTCACCCCTGTGGTTTTTTGTTGGTCGAAGCATGCTTTTCGCGCCGGGCCGCACCCTGGGTTCGGTTCGTTGTGCGACGTGGCGCTGCCACGCCTCCGCCTCACCTCGCCCCGGTCGCACCCCTGCATCGAAAATCGTGCTTCGACAACATCATGTTCAGTCATTATCCCAAGAAAGAGAGAGAAAGTTTTGATTAGTGCGACAAACGTAACACTTTCGTATGGCAAGAGGGTCCTGTTCAAGGACGTCACCATCAAGTTCACCCCGGGCAACTGCTACGGCCTGATCGGTGCCAACGGCGCCGGTAAATCGACCTTCCTGAAGATCCTGGCGGGTGAGGTGGAATGCGACAAGGGGGAGATATCCGTCACCCCCGGCGAACGGATCGCGGTGCTCCGCCAGGACCAGTTCGCCTTCGACGAGGAGACGGTCTTCAATGCCGTGATGATGGGGTACGAGCGGCTCTACCGGGTGATGGCCGAGCGGGAGGCGATCTACTCGAAGGGGGAGTTCACCGAGGAGGACGGTATCCGTTCCGCGGAACTGGAGGCGGAGTTCGCCGAGATGAACGGCTACGAGGCGGAGAGCGAGGCGGCGGTGCTCCTGAACGGCCTCGGTATCCCCGAGGAGCTGCGCCACAAGAAGATGAAGGAGCTGGAAGCGGGGGAGAAGGTGCGGGTGCTGCTCGCCCAGGCGCTCTTCGGCAACCCCGACGTGCTCCTCCTGGACGAGCCGACCAACCACCTGGACCTGAAATCGATCGCCTGGCTGGAGGACTTCCTCTCCCGTTTCGCCAACACCGTGATCGTCGTCTCCCACGATCGCCACTTCCTGAACCAGGTCTGCACCCACATCGCCGACATCGACTTCGGGATGATCAAGGTCTACGTCGGCAACTACGACTTCTGGTACGAGGCGAGCCGGCTGACGCTGCGGCAGAAGCAGGAGGCGAACCGGAAGACGACCGAGAAGGCGGATGAGTTGAAGGCCTTCATCCAGCGGTTCAGCTCCAACGCTTCCAAGGCGAAGCAGGCGACCTCGCGCCGGCGCCTCCTGGAGAAGCTGACCGTGGAGGAGATGCCGGTTTCCTCCCGCAAGTCCCCCTATGTGGTGTTCAAGCCGGAAAGGGCCTGCGGCGACGTGATCCTGGAGATCAAGGGGCTTTCCAAGAGCGTGGAGGGGACTCCGGTGTTCAGCGATCTCACCCTCACTGTCAACCGGGGGGACAAGATCGCCTTCGTCGGGGGAAACACCCTGGCGAAGACGACGCTTTTCCAGGTCCTGGCGGGCGAGCTGGAGCCGGATGCCGGCGAGTTCCGCTGGGGGGTGACCATCACCCCGTCGTATTTCCCGCGGGAGAACGCCGCCTACTTCGAGCGCGACCTCTCCCTCATCGACTGGCTCTGCCAGTATCCTCCCTGCGACGGCGAGTCGTTCGCCCGCGGCTTCCTCGGGCGGATGCTCTTCTCCGGGGACGAGGCGACCAAGAAGGCGAGCGTCCTCTCCGGCGGGGAGCGGGTGCGCTGCATGCTGGCCAAAATGATGCTTTCGGGCGCAAACGCCCTGATCCTCGACGAGCCGACTAACCACCTCGACCTGGAGTCGATCACGGCGCTGAACGACGGGCTTGCCGCCTTCCCGGAGGTGGTGCTCTTCTCCTCCCACGACCACCAGCTCGTCTCCACCGTCGCCAACCGGATCGTGGAGATCACCCCGCTCGGGATTATCGACCGGGTGATGGCGTTCGACGACTACCTGGAGTGTGCGGAAGCGGCCCGGCTGAGGGATGAGCTGTACCGCGGCCACGCGGAGCTTTCGCTGTAAGGGCACTATTTTCCCCATTGCCTTCATTCCACCGGAAATGATATAAAAGAAGCTGCATGTGAACCACAGGGATCACTTCCTGTGGTTTTTCATTTCTATAAAAGTGCCACCAAGGAGAAATAATCACGTGATCCACCTGTCTAACATCACCAAGCAGCACGGCGGCCAGGTACTGTTCCGCGACGCGAGCTTCCAGATCCTCCCCGGCACCCGGAGCGGCCTCGTGGGGCCGAACGGGGCGGGGAAGACCACTATCTTCCGGATCATCGCAGGCGAGGAGGAGGTGGATGCGGGGGAGATCGTCCGCGCGAAGAAGACCACCATCGGCTACTTCTCTCAGGACGTGGGGGAGATGGCGGGGAGAACGGCGCTGGAGGAGGTGATGGCGGTCTCGGCGGAGACGGTGCGCCTCGGCTGCGAGCTGAAGGAGATGGAGGCGGCGATGTGCGTCCCGATGGGGGACGACGAGATGGCGGCGTTGCTTTCGCGGTACGGCACGGCCCAGGAGGAGTTCGAGCACCGCGGCGGTTACGACCTGGAAACCCGCGCCCAGAGCGTGCTGACCGGCCTCGGCATCGGCCCCGACCGCTTCCGCAACCCGGCGGAGTCGTTCAGCGGCGGGTGGAAGATGCGGATCGCGCTCGCCGGCATCCTGACGCTCAAACCGGACGTGCTGCTCCTGGACGAGCCGACGAACCACCTGGACGTGGAGTCGATCATCTGGCTGGAGGAGTGGCTCGCTACCGAGTTCGACGGGGCGCTCCTGATGACGAGCCACGACCGCGACTTCATGAACCGGGTGGTGTCTAGGATCATTGAGGTGGCGCACAGGACGGTCACCACCTACGGCGGGAACTACGACTTCTACGAACGGGAGCGGGACATCCGCCGGGAGCAGCTGATCGCGTCCCACAAGCGGCAGCAGGAGATGCTCGCCAAGGAGGAGGAGTTCATCGCCCGCTTCGCCGCCCGCGCCTCACACGCCGCACAGGTGCAGTCCCGGGTGAAGAAGATCGAGAAAATCGAGCGCATCGAGATCCCGCCCGAAGAAAAGGCGGTACGCTTCAACTTCGCCGATCCCCCCCGCTCAGGCGACGACGTGGTGGTCATGGACAGCCTCGGCAAAACCTGGACCAAGCACGGCGGCGGCGAGCATCCCGTATTCTCCGGCGTCACCGGCATCATCAAGCGCTTAAGCCGCATCGCGGTGGTAGGTGTGAACGGCGCCGGCAAATCGACCTTCCTCAAGGTAATCGCCGGCGAGGCGGAGCCCACGGCGGGAACCGTGCAACTCGGCGCCAAC
>DATJLB010000161.1:0-11835 GCA_035490915.1 Geobacteraceae bacterium | reverse complement strand
GAGTGTCGCCGACGGCGTGGTGGTGGGTAGTGCCATCGTGAAGCTGTTCGAGGAGTTCCGCGGGGACGAGCTGAAGCTGAAGCTGCGGGGATTTGTCGCAGACCTGAAGGCGGGAATGAAGACCGTGATCGGTGATCGGTGATCGGTGAAAAAGACTGGTTTTTTCGTTTGTGCGGATCACCGTTCACGGATCACCGTTCACCGGATTTTGAATTGACATCGTCCCCGTTTTCTGTTAACACACGGTTTTATTTTTAATAAAAAGATGCGGAATGCGTGGTTCCGCTGCGAGGCCCATCATATGGCATGGTTCAAGAAAGACAAGACGCCGCTGGAACAGTCGGAAGCGAAGAAGGTCAAGGTCCCGGAAGGACTCTGGACCAAGTGCCAGAGCTGTTCCGAGGTGATCATCACAAAAGAGATCGAAAAGAACCTCAACGTCTGCCCGAAGTGCAACCACCACTTCCGCATTTCCGTCCGGCAGCGGTTCGATCTGCTCCTCGACGGGGGGAACTTCGTCGAACACGATCACGATATTGTATCGGTGGACTTTCTCCAGTTCAAGGACTCCAAGAGCTACCAGGAGCGGATCAACGCCGCGGTGGCCAAGGGGGGCTCGAAGGATGCCATCGTCTGCGGCGAGGGGCGCATCGAGGGGACGCCGGTGCAGATGGCGGTTTTCGACTTCTCCTTCATGGGGGGGAGCATGGGGAGCGTGGTCGGGGAAAAGATCACCCGGGCGATCGAACGCGCCCTCGACAAGCGCACGCCGGTGATAGTCGTCTCCGCATCGGGGGGGGCCCGCATGCAGGAAAGCATCCTGTCGCTCATGCAGATGGCCAAGACCTCCGCGGCTCTGGCAAAGTTACGCGAGCTCGGACTTCCCTTCATTTCCGTCCTGACCGATCCAACCACCGGCGGCGTTACCGCAAGTTTTGCCATGCTGGGAGACATCAACATCGCCGAGCCGAAGGCGCTGATCGGTTTCGCCGGCCCGCGGGTCATCGAGCAGACCATCAGGCAGAAGCTCCCCGAAGGGTTTCAGCGCTCCGAATATCTCCTTGAGCACGGCATGGTCGATATTATCGTTGACCGGAAGGACATGCGGTCGACCCTTGCGAAGATCCTGAAGATGCTCTACCGTCCGGCCTAGAAAGCCATTTCGTCATTGCGAGGAGCATTTCTGGCGACGAAGCAATCTCCGGCAGAACGAGATTGCTTCGCTGCGCTCGCAATGACCTTCGCCAAATCTTATTCTCTGCCGTCTCCCCTGCCTCAAATAGATGGACTTTTACCCCCGGATTTCCTATAATCCCCGCCTGTCATGACCTACCAGGAGACCCTGTCACACATATACGGCCTCGCCCGCTTCGGCATGAAGCCCGGTCTGACGAGAATCACCGCTCTCCTCGCGGCCCTTGGAAACCCCCACAACGGAATCAGGGCGGTCCATGTGGCCGGCACCAACGGCAAAGGCTCCACCGCCTCCTTCCTCGCCTCGATCGTCGCATCAGGCGGCCAGAGGGTGGGTCTGTTCACGTCGCCGCACCTGATACGCTTTACGGAGCGGATACGGACAAACGGCGTCGAGGTTGCCGAGGATACAGTAGTGCGGCTTGCTGAGCGGGTCCTGCGAGCGGCGCCTTCCGGTACTACCTTTTTTGAGATAGTGACGGCGCTTGCCCTGCTCCACTTTGCCGAGGAGGAGGTGGACCTGGTGGTCCTGGAGGCGGGTATGGGAGGCGGGCTGGACGCCACCAACGCGGTTTCGGGGATACTGTCGGTCATCACCCCCATCAGTCTGGACCATAGCGAATACCTCGGGGCAACCATCGCGGAGATCTCTCGCGAAAAGAGCGGGATAGCCAAGCCCGGCCGTCCCCTGGTCATTTCCCCGCAACCGCCCGAGGCCCTTGAGGTTCTGGAAAGGGCCAGCGTCGAGCGTGGGTGCCCGATGTACCGGCACGGGAGAGATTTTTCCGCCGCATGGGGGAGGGGAGGGCTCATCTACCGCGGGCTTGGGGTCGAGCTTTCCGGCCTGAAACCGGGCATTTCCGGGAGGTACCAGGCGGCCAATGCCGCGTCCGCACTCTGCGCCGCGGAACTCCTGGGGGGGCTCGGCTTTCGCCTGGATGAGCCGGCTTTGCGGCGGGGGATCGAAAGCGCCCGCTGGCCCGGGAGAATGGAGCTCTTCGAGGGGCCGCCGCGGTTTATCCTGGATGGCGCCCACAACGCGGCGGGAGGAAGCGCGCTTGCCGATGCCCTGTCGGATTTTTCCCGCGACCGGCTCTTCATCGTGGCAGGAGTTATGGATGACAAGGATGCCGCGGGGATTCTCGGCCCGCTCCTGCCGTTGGCAGAGGAAGTCTTTGCGGTATCGCCCTCCTTGGAAAGGGCGATGCCGTCGTCCAGGCTTGCCTCCCTCTGCCGTGGGCATGGTGCGGTCTGCACCGACGCCGGCTCGGTTGCGGCCGGCCTCTCCCAGGCCGGGAGACGTGCGGCGGGCCACGACCTGATCCTCGTTTGCGGCTCCCTATTTACGGTCGGCGAGGCGCGGGCTATACTCCTTTCCGAGAAATTCGAGCCGTTCCGCGGCTAGACATTCCCTGCCGCGGGGCTAGGATTGTCGGTGGGACAACGATTAGCTGGATGTGACGAATGGGACAGTCCCTCATTAAAACTTGTCTGGCGGCCCTTTTCCTGGTTGCCACCCCCTTTGTGTCGATAGCCGCGGAGGGGGTGCCTGCCTCCGGTGAGGTCAAGGTCAAGGCGGACACCATCTCCTATGACAAGGAGCAGGACCTTCTCCGGGCCGACGGGGCCGTGGAGCTTCGGTGGGACAATTGTATCCTCCACTCCGACTCTGCCCGCCTCAGGCAGGGGGTAAACGAGGCCGTTGCCGAAGGGAAGGTGTCTCTCGTGAGGAATGGAGATGTCCTTAACTGCAGCCGCATCAGGCTCAACTACCAGTCCGAGCTGGGGGAGGCCGACAATTGCGATCTCTTCGTCAAGCAGCGGAATTTTCACCTGTATGGCGACAGTTTCATCAAGACCGGCGCCGAGAATTACCGGCTGGAGCGGGGGAGCTTTACCACCTGCGACGGCCCGACTCCCAGCTGGAAGTTTACCGCCACCAACCTCGATGTGACCGTCGAGGATTATGCCCGGGGAAGGAACGCCGTCTTCTATGTCGGTAATATCCCGATATTCTACACCCCCTACATCGCTTTTCCCGTGAGGCGTGAGCGCCAGTCGGGGTTTCTCATTCCCCGCATCGGGAGCTCCAACATAAAGGGGTTCTATCTCGACATCCCCTATTATTGGGCCATAACGCCGAGCCAGGACCTGACCGTGGATCTCGATGGCCAGACCAAGAGGGGGGCGGGGGTCGGCATTGACTACCGTTACATGCGGCCGAAGGGAAGCGACGGGTCGTTCAAGGGGTATTTCATCTACGATACCGAACAGGAGCGGGAGCGTGGCTATGGGGCGTTCAAAGAGCGCGAATTCATTTCCCCGACACTTTCCCTCATCTCGGATGTGAACGTCACCCTCGACCGGGGTTTTTTTCGTGACTACGGCGAGGAGAACGGCGATTACAACCGCCAACTCCTCGACTCGACCGTATTTCTCACGAAGAACTGGGGGGCGAACTCGTTTACCCCCGATGTGAGGTACATCACCAACATCGACCTCGGGGCGCCGAGCAACCGCGGAACGCTGCAGAAACTCCCTACCCTCACCTTCACCCGGGTCCAAAGCCCGCTCGGCCCGCTCCCGCTTTTCGCAGGACTCGACTCGAGCTTCACCAACTTCTACCGTAACGAGGGTATTCAAGGCCAGCGGCTTGACCTCCATCCCACCCTTTCGCTCTATCGGACAATTCCCGGAGGGATCGATTTGTCCGCTACCGGAGGGTATCGCCAGAGGGTTTACAACGCCTACGGCGGAGACTCCGGCAACGGTTACCACGACGACGGCATATTCGATGCGAATGTCTCGGCTTCTTCCTCCCTCGCACGGGTCTACCGTATGGGATCAGGCAACCTGGAGGCCGTCAGACACACCATCATTCCCGAGCTCGGTTATAACGTCGTCCAGCTGAAGAACCAGGATCGGCTCCCTTTTTTCGACTTTGACGACCGGGTCGTGGGGCAACAGATGGTTACCTGGTCGCTCTCCAACTACGTGACCGGCAAGTACGTCGACCCTGTCGCACCCCCAAACTACCGCGATCTCCTCTTTCTGAGGCTCAGCGAGGGTTACCAGCTCAGTGGCACTCGGAATGACCTTCTGACGCTGGTGGACGAAAAGCGTCGCTTCACCGACATCCGGCTGGAGGCACGATTCGCGCCGGTAAAAATACTCTCCATTACCACCGACAGCCGCTACAATCCGTATCAAACCCGTTTTTCGACCGCCACCGCGGGGTTCAACCTAGATGATACCAAAGGGAACCTGGCAGGACTCAGTTACCATTTTGCCCGGGACCAGGTGGATTACCTGGAGGGGAATACGGCGCTAAGTCTTGTCAAACCTTTCGTTTTCAAGTACACTTTCCGCTACTCGATCGACAAGGGCGGGTTTCTCGAATCCCTCTACAGTGCCGAGTACAAGCGGCAGTGCTGGAGCGTAATCTTCACCTACCATGAGCGCCTCCTCGACCGGGCGTTCATGGTCAGCTTCACCCTGGCGGGAGTCGGCGCTGTCGGGCCGATGAAGGCGTTCTAGAAGGGAAATACCGCACTCGGAGGATTGGATGACAGAACATTTTGTCCCTCGCGCCATCCTGGTCACGGGGGGGGCCGGTTTCATCGGTGCCAATTTCATCAACCATTTCATGCCGGCCAATCCCGACTGCCGGGTGGTCAACCTGGACATCCTCACGTATGCCGGCAACCTGGAAAACCTTACGGACGTCGAACGGAACCCGAACTACCGGTTCGTCAGGGGGGACATCTGCGATGCGGCCCTCGTCGCCGAAATCCTGGCGGCGGAGAGAATCGAGGCCGTGGTCCACTTCGCCGCCGAGTCTCACGTGGACCGTTCCATCAGCGGGCCCGAGATCTTCGTCCGGACCAATGTCCTCGGGACCCAGGTCCTTCTCGAAGAGAGCCGCACGCATTGGCAAAGGGGCGCTGCTTCCTCCTTCCGGTTCCTCCAGGTCTCGACCGACGAGGTTTACGGCAGCCTCGGAACAAGCGGCTACTTCACCGAAGAGACGCCGCTTGCTCCCAACTCTCCCTATTCGGCAAGCAAGGCGGGCGCCGATTTGCTCGTGAGGGCCTATCGCGAGACGTACGGTTTCCCGACCCTCAACACCCGCTGCTCCAACAATTACGGTCCGTACCAGTTCCCGGAAAAGCTGATCCCGCTCATGATCCATAACATCCTGGCCAAAAAGCCGTTGCCGGTGTACGGCGACGGGCTGAACGTCAGGGACTGGCTTCACGTCAAAGACCATTCCCTGGCCATCGAGGCGGTCCTGAAGCGGGGGCGGCTCGGCGAAGTCTACAACATCGGCGGCAATAACGAATGGAAGAATATCGACATCGTCAACCTCGTCTGTGACCTGATGGACGGGAAGCTCGGACGGCCAGCGGGGGAGGGCCGACAGCTGATCACCTTCGTCAAGGACCGGCCGGGGCACGACCGCCGGTATGCCATCGATGCGGCCAGGATTGCGCGGGAACTCGGGTGGGAGCCATCCTACACCTTCGAGAGGGGAATCGACGAGACCATCGACTGGTACCTCGCCAATCGGCAATGGGTAGCGGACGTGACCAGCGGCGCCTACCGGGAATACTACGAGAAGCAGTACGGCGAGAAACGGTGAACGTGGAACGGGGGTTGTCATGATACTCGTTGTCGGTGCCAAGGGGATGCTCGGGGGCGATCTGATGGAAGTCCTCACCGGGGATGTGCGGGGGGTGGATGTCGAGGAGATCGACATCACCTCCCTCGAATCGACCCGGCGGGCCCTGTTGACCCTGAAACCGCGGGTGGTGGTGAACGCCGCCGCCTATACCGACGTGGACGGCTGCGAAACCAACAAGGAGCTCGCAATGCAGGTGAACGGCGAAGGGGTCGCCCACCTGGCGCTGGCGGCCCTGGAGATCGGGGCGCGGCTTGTGCACGTGAGCACCGACTATGTCTTCGACGGGGCGAAGGATTCCCCCTGGCTCGAGGACGATCCTCCCCACCCTCTGAGTGTTTACGGTGAGTCGAAGCTTGCCGGGGAGCTGAACGCCCGCATCGTGCCGGACCACCTGATCATCCGGACCCAATGGCTGTATGGCCTCCATGGCAAGAATTTCGTCGAGACCATGCTCCGCCTTGCCGGGGAACGGAACGAGCTGGCCGTGGTGGACGACCAGGTCGGTTCCCCCACCTGGACGGCGGACCTCGCCCGTGCCATCAAGGCGCTGATCGATGCGGACTGCCGCGGGACATACCATGCCGCCAACGCCGGCTTCTGCTCCTGGAACGGGTTTGCCCGGGCCATTTTCGAGGAGGCGGGGCTGGCCGTCACGGTGAACCCGATGACGACCACGGAGCTAGGACGCCCGGCTACCCGTCCTCTCTACTCGGTCCTCGACTGCGGCAGGCTGGTGAAAGACACCGGGTTCCACCCCGAACCGTGGCGGGAGGCCTTGAGGAAGTACCTGCAGCTGCGGAAGACCGGCTAATTCCCACATCCTGCAGCAACAAAAACAAGCGAGATTGCTTCGTCGTTCCTCCTCGCAATGACTGCAACCTCCGATTTCAGGTCATTGCGAGCGAAGCGCGGCAATCTGGTTTTGAGCATCTGCACGTAGATTTGTGATTCGGATTTAGGGCAAGGAGACCATGAAATGGAGTACGGTGAACGCCCGTGGGGGACCTACACGGTCCTGGAAGAGAACAAGAACTACAAGATCAAGCGGATCGAGGTGAACCCGGGCCAGCGCCTCTCACTGCAGATGCACCACCACCGGAGCGAGCACTGGATCGTGGTCTCCGGCTCCGCCCGGGTCGTCTGCGGCGACCGGGAATCCATCATCAACGTCAACGAGTCCACCTTCATTCCGATCGGCACCCAGCACCGCCTGGAGAATCCCGGCGTCATCCCCCTCATCATCATCGAGGTGCAGAGCGGCGAGTACCTGGGGGAGGACGACATCATCCGCTTCCAGGACGATTACCAGCGCTGCGAACAGAACGGTGAGACCCTTCCGTAACCACGCCCGGCGCGACGATTCACTCGACGATGACGATCTGCAGGTCCGCCACGTTCGTTCCGGTCGGCCCGGTAATGAACAATCCCCCTTCCTCCCGAAAAAAGCCGTAGGAATCGTTGCCCGCCAGGTATGAGGCGGGATCGACCCCTTTCGCCCGCCCACGGGGGGCGGTCATGCCGTCCGCAAACGCCCCCGCCGCGTCGGTCGGCCCGTCGCTCCCGTCGGTCCCCGCCGAGAGGAGGGTGATCCCGCTCGTCTTCTCGATCTCCAGGGCAAAGGCGAGGGCGAGCTCCATGTTCCTCCCGCCGGTGCCGGCACCGCTTACGGTGACGGTCGTCTCTCCCCCCGACAGGAGGCAGACCGGCGTCTGTTTGCCACGTCGCTTCATGTCCAGCGCTTTCCGCGCCAGCGCTCTGCCCGCTTCCGATGCCTCCCCCGTGATCTCCGCAGAAGCCAGTTCTACCGTCAGCCCTAACGCTTCCGCGCTCCTCCTCGCTCCGTCGAGGGCAAGGCCGAGGTTGCCGATGATCCGGTGATCCGCCTTCAGGAAGCCGGGAGAGTCCCTCTTCGGCGTTTCCGGTGCGCGTCCCGCCTTACCCGCACGAAGGTGCGTTGCGACGGCCGCAGGAACCAGCTCCGTCAACCGGTACCGCTCCAGGACCGCGAGCGCGTCGCTGTAGGTGGACGGGTCGGGGACCGTGGGGCCGGAGGCGATCACATCGAGCGGATCCCCCGGAACGTCGGAGAGGATGAGGGAGATGGAAGGAGCTGGCTGCAGAAGCTCCGCGAGCCTCCCTCCCTTGACCCGGGAGAGGTGCTTCCGTACCGTGTTCAACTCGCGGATGTCCGCTCCGCTTTTCAGGAGGAGTTCCGTGGTTCGCTGCTTGTCCGCGAGGGGGATGCCGGGGGAGGGGGAAACGAGGAGGGCCGACCCTCCCCCGGAGATAAGGATTACCGCAAGGGTCAGTTCGTCGGCGGCAGCCGCCAGGCGGATGACCTCTTCGGCAGCATTTGCGCCGTTGGCGTCGGGTACGGGGTGTCCCGCTTCCAGACAGCGGATTCTCGCCAGCGCACCTCCGCCATGACCGTATTTCGTGACGATGAGGCCTTCTAGCGGCAACTCCCCGAGCGACTCCTCGATTGCCCGCGCCATCGGCCAGGCCGCCTTGCCGAAGCCGATCACCAGGAGCCGCTCGAATGTCCCTGCCCGAAAACGGGCGCGGAGCGCGCCGCACTCCCGCCGCACCGCCCGCTCCGGGTCGACGGCGGCAATGGCGTCACGGAAGATGGCCGCGGCTTTTTCCCTCGAGTCCCTCATGGCTTTCAGTATACACCAGCGCCAACCACCGACGCAAGCTGTTGCCAGTGGCGGGAGTGGCGGGTATACTTGGTATCAGTGCCTCTCATGCGGAAAGGAGAACGTCGATGGCCGGAGAGAGACTCGTTATCGTTGGTGGCGATGCCGCCGGGATGAGCGCGGCATCCCAGGTCCGGCGCCGCCGCCCCGACCTGGAGATCGTCGCCTTCGAGCGCACCCCCTTTACCTCCTACTCGAACTGAGGGATCCCGTTCTACGTCGGCCGGGTTGTCGACGACGCGCAGAGGCTGGTGATCCGCAATCCGGAGACCTTTCGGGAGAGGTTCCGCATCGATGTCAGGACCGGGCACGAGGTTGTGGCGATCGACCCGGCAGGGCACAGGGTGCTGGCCCGGAGGCTTGCGGACGGTTTGGAGCGGTGGGAGCCGTTCGACCAGCTCCTGATCGCCACCGGTGCCGTCCCCTATGTTCCCGACCTTGCCGGCGCCGGCGCCCGTGGGATCTTCGGGGTGAACACCCTGCAGCAGGGGGTCGAAATCCGCCGCTTCATCGAAGAGGAGCGCCCCCAACGGGGGGTGATCGTCGGCGGGGGGTACATCGGGCTCGAAATGGCCGAAGCCCTCATCCGGCAGGGGCTCGGGGTCACCCTGGTGGACCGGCAGCCCCAGGTGATGGGGACCCTCGACCCCGACATGGGGGCGCTCGTGGCCGAAGCACTCCGCGGGATCGGGGTGACGATCCATCTTGGCGAGCCGCTTGTCGGCTTCGAGACGACCGGCGGCCGGGTAACCGGCGTGGTGACCGGAGAGCGGACACTCCCTGCCGACCTGGTGGTCCTCGGCATGGGAGTGCGCCCAAACAGCCGACTGGCACGGGAGGCGGGAATCCCGCTGGGCGAAAAAGAGTCGATCAGGGTGAATGGCCGGATGGAGACGGAGGTGGCGGGGGTCTGGGCGGCCGGGGACTGCGCCGAGTCGTTTCATCTGGTGAGCCGGCGCCCTTTCTATGTTGCCCTCGGCACCGTCGCCAACAAACACGGGCGGGTGGCGGGGATCAACATCTCCGGCGGCAACGCCCTCTTTGGCGGTGTCGTCGGGACCGCCATCACCAAGGTCTGTGACCTGGAGGTGGCCCGGAGCGGCCTCCATGAGAAGGAGTTGGCGGGCCTCGGGATCGACTATGCAACCGCCAGGATCGAGAGCCGGACTCATGCCGGCTACTATCCCGGCGTCGGACCGATCACGGTCAAGCTGCTGGCCGAGAAGGGGAGCGGCCGTCTCCTCGGCGGGCAGATTGTCGGCACGCAAGGGGCGGGGAAACGGATCGACATAGTCGCCGTTTCCCTTCACGCCGGCCTTACCGTGGCGCAGGTGTCCGATCTCGATCTCGCCTATGCCCCGCCGTTCTCGCCGGTGTGGGACCCGGTGGCGATTGCCGCCCGTGAGACGACCAAACTCGTGTAATCTCCGGTTGAAATGCGGGCGTTTCTCGCGTACACTGGGGCCTGCCGGTGCCGGCACTGCCATTTCTCCATCAGGAGGGTTCACCATGCTCACCGAACTGGTAAAAGCGCTGGAAGACAAAAAATTCACCCTCGATCGGGAGGTCGCCGCGATTCGGGAAAAACTGGCGCTCCTGGAGGCTGAGCGGGAGAAGCTCGCCCGGGAGGCGGGGGAAAAGGAGCGAGAGCTTGCCGCGGTAAGCGACCAGTCGATCAAGAAATACAAAGTACTCTGGAAGTCGTACACCCCCCCCAATCCCTTCCCCTGCCCCTTTTGTTTCGTACTCCAAAAGAAGATATCCCCGCTCGAGCCCCATCAAAGGCTGGACGATGTAGCTCCCTTTCAATGCAAGGTCTGCGGAGAGATCTTTGAGATACCGGTGGAGCTCCTGTACGCCTGACGGACCGGTGAAGCGGCTCCCGCACAAGGAGGAAAGCATGTATGCAGTGATCCTTGCCGGAGGTTCCGGCACGCGGTTCTGGCCCCTCTCACGCAAGAAAACTCCGAAGCAGCTGATGTCTGTTTTCGGCGGCACATCCATGCTCCAGCGCACCGTGGAGCGGGTCATGCCGCTCCGGCCGAAGCGCATCCTCGTGGTGACCAATGCGCTTCAGGCGGAAGAGAGCGCCCGGCAGCTCAAGGGGTACCAGAAGCAGTGCCGGATCGACATCATCGAGGAGCCGGTGGGGCGCAACACGGCGCCGGCTATCGGGCTCGCCGCGTCGATCATCGCCCGGTACGACCCGGATGGGCTGATGCTGGTTCTTCCCGCAGACCACTACATCGTGAAGGAGGATGTATTCCGGGATACCGTGCAGAAGGCGCTGAAAGCGGCCATCAACGGCTACCTGGTGACCATGGGGATCGTGCCGTCGCGGCCCGAGACCGGGTATGGGTACATCGAGGCGGAGAAGGAGCTGCGGGGGAGCGGGCCGTACCCGGTCAAGCGGTTCGTGGAGAAGCCGGACCTGGCGAAGGCCATGGAGTTCATCAACGCGGGGAATTTTTACTGGAACAGCGGGATGTTCTGCTGGCGGGCCTGCGTGATCCTCGACAAGCTGCTGGCGTTCATGCCGGAGCTCTCCGGAGCGCTGGCCGGCCTCACCTTTTCAGAGGACGTCTGGGAGCTGGAGGACCTCAAACAGCAGATCGAGTCGATCTACGAAGGGATCGCAGGGGAATCGATCGACTTCGGCGTGATGGAGAAGGCGGACAACGTGATGGTCATCCCCGCCGAGTTCGGCTGGAGCGACGTGGGGAGCTGGAGCGCGCTCCCCGAGGTGATGGACCGCGACACGGCGGGGAACGTGACGATCAACGCCCGGGAAGGTCTCGCCCTGGATGCGTGGGACTGCCTCGTGTACGGGGGGGGGAAACTGACCGCCCTGGTCGGCGTCAGGGACCTGATCGTGGTGGAAACCCCCGATGCCCTGCTGGTCTGCCATCGGGATCGTGCCCAGGACGTGAAGAAGGTCGTGGAGGAGCTGGAAAAGAGGGGGCTGACGGAGTATTTGTGAGGTAGACGGGCGCGGTCTTCCGACCATCTCGCCGCCGTGTCCTCGAAGCCCCGCTTCGACGTAGCGCTGTTTATGCCCTATGGGTACTACGCCTCAGCGAAGCTTCTGCGGGCCGGTGACGATCTGGCCGAAATCTCGCGCCCGATTGGCAATACCGTGGAGGAACAAATGAAAAAAGTGCTGGTGACCTATCATTCCCTGTCCGGCAACACCGCCGAGATGGCGCGGATGATCGCCGACGGGCTGGCGGACAAGGGGCTCGACGTGACCCTGAAGCG
>DATJLB010000160.1:0-3314 GCA_035490915.1 Geobacteraceae bacterium | reverse complement strand
ATTTTTACTGGATTCTGGTTTGTGAAGTGTCTCGAGCCGACGAGCGTCGTGGCTTTCGCTCTCTTTTCTGGTTGGCTGTCCGTGCCTTATTTCATGTCTTATTATATGTTAAAAGGAGCAAACGACAGGAAACGGGGCGCTTCAGCCTTTACTGTTTGTCTGATTCTTGTTGCCGAAGGTGTTGTACTATTAACTGACATCGTATACGTACACCCCGATGCACAAGGTGGTATTGCTGTTTTAATGGTGCCTATTCTGCAATTAGCTTCATTGCCTCTTTTATCCCGCTTATGTGATTGGCTCAGCAAAAAGCTCAGTCACAGTTAACTAATATATGAACTACTGCCTGGGAATGTGGCTTCACCCGCGAGTACAGACCGTGAGATTGAGTACGATGGTGAAAGTGGATACAGGTCGTGAGTACTGCAAGACCGTTACCATGGACCAGCAAGAGTTGATGAAGGGAAATTCCAACCACGACCAGTGGAGCGGTGAACCCGCTCACCGGCCAGCCGTTATTGCAATAAAGGATAGAAAATGAATCCGATCTTCCCCCTAATCTCTGTTGTCCTTATGCTTACGATAATCCCAGCAATTTATGGGGCATACATCAAGTTATCAGCGCGGCTCCTTAGATATCAAGGTATTTCTTGGAAGCAAGGCTTTGTATTTGGACTTATCGTTGTCATTTGTAGCGCTCTGATACGTGTAGCATTGCTTGGTTTTCGCCACTCTTTGCTGCCACTTGTCCCAGGCATCCTAGCAGGTCTCGCTGCGAACTGGTTAATCGGCAGTTGGTATTTCAGTGGACGAGGTGCCAATACTGGAGGGGGCGCGCTCGGTTGGGGCAGAGCGGCGAAATTGACAGGAGTTGCCCTCGTAATGATGGGCCTTACTGCAGCCATATTGGTTAGTGTCTTGAAAATACTCGCGCAGAAAGCAATGCCATAACCATGAAGATACGCCTGGCCCAAAAGACCGTCAGGTGATCTCTCTGCCCGTCCAGCGGGGACGACAGGGAGTAAACGGAGTACGAGCGGGCCAGGAGCCATCCATGCCTTTGACGGTCATCCTTCTCATTCTGCTTTTCGCCGTGCCGGCAGCCGGGGAAGAGATCAAACGCGGCGAACCGATCGGGGTATCCGGAGCGAAGGCGCCGGCGGTGACCGCGGACCCGACCGTGGGAATGCGCTTCATTAGGATCAAGGGTGGCTGCTATCGCATGGGGGACACCTTCGGAGAGGGGAGCCGGGACGAAAAGCCGGATCACGAGGTGTGCGTGGATGATTTTGCCCTGGCTCAGCATGACGTGACGGTGGGGGATTTCCGCCGCTTTGTCCGGGCGACCGGGTACCGGACCGAGGCCGAAAAGGGGGGCGGTTGTGCCTTCTGGTCCGGAGAGACCTGGGCGTACGATGCGGGGAGGAACTGGAGGAATCCGGGCTTTGTCCAGGACGAACGGCACCCGGTGGTCTGCGTGTCGTGGAACGACGCGACCGCCTTCATCGCCTGGCTCGGGAAGGCAAGCGGCCGGCGCTACCGCCTCCCTACCGAGGCCGAGTGGGAATACGCGGCGCGAAGCGGCGGGAAGGGTGAGAGGTTTGCCGGATTCTCGGACGAGAAGGAGCTCCACCTGTACGCCAACTTCTGCGACAGCACCTGCGACCTGCCGTGGAAGAGCGCGGACCAGGACGATCATTACCGGGCTACGTCCCCCGTCGGGAGTTATCGGCCCAACGGGCTGGGTCTCTACGACATGTCCGGCAACGTCTGGCAGTGGTTGTCCGACTTCTACGAGCGCGGCTACTACAAGGAAAGCGCGCGGTTAAATCCCACAGGCTCTGCTACCGGCGAGAAGCACGTGCTGCGGGGTGGTTCGTGGACATCCAGGCCGCACTACCTCCGAGCCGCCAACCGATTCAGGAGCCTTCCTCTCTACCGGGTCTATGACACCGGATTTCGCCTTGCCGTCTCCCCCTGAAGGCGGCGGGGAAAATTCCGTCAGAACTCGCTGAACTCGTTCAGGCAGTGCGAGCGGTACGCCATCAGGTTGACGTTCCAGGACGCAAAGTCGGCCAGTGATCGCGGAGGGAAACTGACCACCATGCAATGCCCCAAATGCCATTTCGGCCACCCGGACCAGACCACCGAATGCCTGAGCTGCGGGATCGTCTTTGAGAAGTACGCCCGTCCTGTATACGGTCGGGCTCGTGCGGGTGCGGAGGGCGGTAAAGCTCAAAGGACGTGCGGTCGCAGACGAGGCATGAGGAAACAATAAGAGTTTGAGAGCGGTAAAGCTACGAGCGATCGCGCCGATTTTGCTATCGAGGGCCGGTCGAAGATGGCGTGACCTGTCCGCCGTACAACTTTGGAAGGCGTGAAAACGGGTGCGAGAACAGGAGGATTGCATGGAGATGAACATCACTTTCCCCGGAGGGAAGAAAGTGAACGCGGAATGGAACGGGCGAGTCGTCGCCACCGACCAGCCGGAGAGTGCCGGCGGGGAGGGGACGGCGCCGACGCCGTTCGAGTTTTTCCTTGCCTCACTCGGGACCTGCGCGGGGATCTATACCCTGAGCTTCTGCCAGCAGCGAGGGATCGCCACGGAGGGGCTCGCGCTCACCCAGCGAGCGGAGTTCGCGGCCACCGACGACGGGAAGCGGCGGCTCGCCCGCGTGGCCATCGAGATCACGCTTCCCCCCGGCTTCCCGGAGAAGTACCGGAACGCCATCGTGAAGACGGTGGAGCTCTGTACGGTGAAGAAGGTGATCATGGACCCCCCGGAGTTCGCGATCACCACCCGGCTAGGGTGATGGTGCGGGATCGAAGCATGAAGGCGCTGTACGCGAGGAATCATGAAACTCGAATCGGAGAATCTGGCGGACTATCTCGTTTCCGACGCCATCGTCGATTGGCGGACCCCGGCGGTCCGGGAGAAGGCACTCGAACTCACGCGGTCGATCCCCGGTGACGTGGAGAAGGCCCGCGTCTTGTACGAGTGGGTGCGGGATGCCATTCCCCACACGAACGACGCCGGCCTCGACATCGTGACCTGCACGGCGAGTGAGGTGCTCCACCACGGCACCGGCGTCTGCTTCTCCAAGAGCCATCTGGTGGCGGCGCTCCTGCGGGCCGTCGGCATCCCGGCCGGCTTCTGCTACCAGGTGCTCCGGCTCGACCCGCCGGTCAACAACGAACTCGTGCTGCACGGCATGAACGGCATCTACCTGGCAAGCATAGACAAATGGATCCGGGTGGACGCGCGGGGGAACACGGGAAGTATCAACGCCCGGTTCAGCCTCGACCGGGAACAG
>DATJLB010000159.1:0-7921 GCA_035490915.1 Geobacteraceae bacterium | reverse complement strand
CAGCACGGCGCATCCTCCTTCTGGGGGGGGATCGTGAAGTCCATGGGGCTCGTCTTCGGCGACATCGGCACGAGCCCGATCTATACCCTGACGGTCATCTTCGCCCTGACCAAGCCGACCGAGGCGAACGTCTTCGGCATTCTGTCGCTGGTGGTCTGGACCCTGATTATCCTCGTCTCCGTGGAGTACGCCTGGCTCGCCATGAGCCTCGGGCGGAAGGGTGAAGGGGGGACCATCGTTCTGAAGGAGATCCTGGTGCGGCTCCTGAAGCCGGGGCGTAAGATCGCCTTCGTCGGCTTCCTCTCTTTCCTCGGGGTGTCGCTCCTCCTGGGTGACGGCGTCATCACCCCCGCCATCAGTATCCTTTCCGCCGTGGAGGGGATCGTGCTGATACCCGGCATGGAGGGGCTAGGCCAGGGGACACTGATTTGCACCGCCGCGCTGATCGCGGTCGGCCTCTTCGTCTTCCAGTTCATGGGGACCGACAAGGTGGCCAGGGCTTTCGGCCCGTTGATGGTCCTCTGGTTCGCCGCCCTCACCGTCTCAGGTGCCGTCTCCATCGCCTCCGTCCCCCATGTCCTGCAGGCGGTCAGCCCCCACTATGCGGTCCGCTTCTTCATGGACAACGGTCTCTCCGGCTTCTTCGTCCTCTCCGAGGTGATCCTCTGCGCCACCGGCGGCGAGGCGCTCTACGCCGACATGGGGCACCTGGGGCGGCGGCCGATCATACGGGCCTGGTATTTCGTGTTCGTCGCACTGGTGATCAACTACCTCGGGCAGGGGGCATACGTGCTGCGCCACGGCGCGGAGAAGAACCTCCTGTTCGGCATGGTGCAGGGGGAGGCTCCGCTGCTCTACATCCCGTTCCTCATCCTGACCATCATCGCCACCGTCATCGCCTCCCAGGCCCTGATCAGCGGCGTCTTTTCCATCGTCTACCAAGGGATCACCACCCGGATCATGCCGCTCATGAAGGTGAACTACACCTCCAGCCAGATGAAATCCCAGATCTACATCGGCTCCGTCAACTGGTTCCTCCTGCTCCTCGTCCTCTTCATCATGTTCATCTTCCAGAAGTCGGAAAACCTGGCGGCAGCTTACGGTCTGGCCGTGACCGGCACCATGACCATCACCGGGATCATGATGGCGATGATCTTCGCCCGCACCACCAAGAAGTGGAAGGTGCCGATCGCCATCCTCGTCGCTCTGGTGGACCTCGCCTTCCTCGTCTCAAACCTGAAAAAGCTTTCCTACGGCGGCTACTGGTCGCTCATCCTCGCCTCCGTCCCGTTCGTCACGATCCTCATCTGGACCAGGGGGCAGCGCGCCCTCTACCGGGCTCTCAAGCCGCTCGACATGGAGACCTTTCTCCTCTCCTACGAGCAGATCTACGGCAAGGGGCGCCAGATTCCCGGCACCGGCCTCTTCTTCACGCGGGAGTGGAACGTCATCCCCCCCTACGTGGTGCACTGCATCATCCGGAGCAACATCGTCTACGAGCGGAACGTCTTCATCTCCATCGTGAGGTGCGACGAGCCGTTCGGCGTCAAGGTCCACCTGCGGGAGGCGATCGGGCCGGGGCTCGACGCCTTCGAGATCAGGGCGGGGTACATGGAGGTGATCGACATCGAAAAGCTCCTCAAGAAGCACGACATCCTGGGGAAGGTCATCTTCTACGGGATTGAGGATATCGGGACCACCAACCCGGTCTGGCGGGTCTTCTCGGTGATCAAGAAACTCACCCCGAACTTCGTCCAGTTTAACAATCTCCCCGCTTCGAAGCTGCAGGGGGTGGTGACGCGGGTGGAGATGTAGCAGCCTGGAGGGCCGGATGGTGCATTGCAAAAGGACTAATCCGGTGTATAGTGTTTCATGAGACCGGAGGCCTCATGAGCCCAGACAACGGCAACGAACAGCCGAACATCCTCGTCCGCATCTGGCGGGCCATCGTCGGCGCCCCGAAACAGATCAGGGACCCGCACCTCTTCCACAAGATGTCCCTGATTCCGATCCTCGCCTGGATCGGGCTCGGTTCGGACGGCCTCTCCTCCTCGGCGTACGGCCCCGAAGAGGCGTTCCGGGCACTCGGGACCCACACCTACCTGGCTATTCTCCTCGGCCTTGCCACGGCGCTCACGGTCTTCATCATCTCCTACGCCTACGCCCGCATCATCGAGCACTTTCCCCACGGGGGGGGCGGATACATCGTCGCCACCCACCTGATCAGCGAGAAGGCGGGGGTCGTCTCCGGCAGCGCCCTCCTGGTGGACTACGTCCTGACCATCACCATCTCCATCGCCTCCTGCGTGGACGCGGTCTTCAGCTTCCTCCCGCTCCAGTTCCACCACGTCAAGGTCCCCACCGCCTGTGTCCTGACCATCGTCCTGATCGTCCTCAACATCCGGGGAGTGAAGGAGTCGATCGCCATCCTGGCGCCGATCTTCGCCACCTTCGTCGTTACCCACATCCTCATGCTCCTGGACGGGGTCTTCACCCATACCGACCGCTTCGCACCGCTGGCGGCAGAGTTCAGGACCGGCATCCGCTATGACTTCTCCACGATCGGCGCCTTCGGCATCCTGCTCCTCTTCCTGCGCGCCTACTCCCTGGGAGGCGGGACCTACACCGGGATCGAGGCGGTCTCCAACGGCATCCAGATCATGCGGGAGCCGCGGGTCCAGACGGGGAAGCGGACCATGGTCTACATGGCCGTCTCGCTCGCCTTCACCGCCGGCGTCCTGTTCGTCTGCTACGCGCTGATGGGTGTAAAGCCGGTGGAGGGGAAGACCCTCAATGCCGTCCTCGCCGACGGCCTCTTCGCCGACTGGCCGATGGGGAGCTGGATCGCTTTCGTCACCATCTTCTCCGAGGGGGCGCTCCTTCTGGTAGCCGCCCAGACCGGCTTCGTGGACGGCCCGCGGGTCATGGCCAACATGGCGGTCGATTCCTGGTTCCCTCATCGCTTCGCCGCGCTGTCGGAGCGGCTCACCATGCGCAACGGCGTGGTCATGATGGGGGCCGCCTCGATCCTGCTGCTCCTTTACACCCGCGGCTCGGTGTCGGCACTTGTGGTCATGTACTCCATCAACGTCTTCATCACCTTTTCCCTCTCCCAGCTCGGGATGTCCCGCTTCTTCATCCGGCGCCGCAGCCATGACCCCCAGTGGCTGCGCCACCTCTCGGTCCACCTGGTGGGGCTCGCGCTCTGCGTCACCATCCTCATCATCACCACGGTGGAGAAGTTCACCGAGGGGGGGTGGCTGACGCTCCTCATCACGTCGGTGGTCATCGGCGGCTGCTACCTGATCAAGAGCCACTACCTGACGGTGCGGAAGGGGATGGCCCAGCTGGACGAGACCCTCCTCGACTTCCCGACCTCCGGGCCGGTCAACACCTCCCCTCTCGACCCGAACGAGCCGACCGCCATCCAGCTCGTTTCGGGATACAGCGGCTTCGGCATCCATACCCTCCTCTCGGTCGTCACCACCTTTCCCCGGCTGTACACGAACATCATCTTCGTGTCGGTGGCGGTGATCGACTCCGGGTCGTTCAAGGGGGCGGAGGAGATCGAGGCGCTGGAAAAATCGGTCCGGGAGGGGATGGAGAAGTACGTCGATCTCGCCCGCCGGCTCGGCTTCGCCGCCGATTACCGGATGGCAGTGGCGACCGACGTGGTGGACGGCGCCATGAACCTCTGCACGGAAATCGCCCGGGAATACCCCCGCTCCACGGTCTTCACCGGTCAGCTCACCTTCCGCCTGGAGAAGTTCTACCACAGGATGCTCCACAACGAGACCGCCTTCGCCATCCAGCGCCGCCTCCAGTGGGACGGGATCACCACCGTCATCCTGCCGATCCGGGTCAAGATCTGACGGCTTTTTTCGGTCTTAACACTTTTCTTAACACTTTCTTTATACCTTTCGCCCACATTTTAACACCTTCTTTAGGTCGAACGCGCTAGGCTTGATAATCAGAGACGTACCGATTACGAGAGGCCCGGAGCGAGACCATGAAAATCTACCTCTTCAATCCCGAGACCGGCGTGTACCTCGGTGAAGACTTCGCCGACGCGGCCCCGAAGGGACAGGACGAATACAGGCTCCCTTCCGACGCCACGACGATCGCACCCCCTCGGGTCGAGCGCGGCCAGTTCCCGGTCTTCCACGCCGCCGAGAAGCGGTGGGAAGTCCGCTCGCAATGAATGGCGCGGCAAAATCCCGATCCGTAGCGAAACAATCCACATCGAGAGGAGTACCCATGAGAGGGCGCCCCCCCGGCTCCACCAAACCCGATCCGATGCTGCAACAAGTGGGGGTGAGACTTCCCGTCGATCTCCTGGTACTGCTCGCAGCAGAGGCGAAGGCCAAAAATATCCCTCTTTCGACCCTGGTACGGATGATTCTGTCCGAGCGATACAGCACCGGCGGTTAGTCTTTTCCCGGACAGGTTTATGCGACAAAATGACGACGACTACCTCTCGGCCCGCCGCCTCAACGGGTACGACCTCCAGCCGGGTCAGACCCTCGACGGCCGGTTCCGGATCGAGGAAACGATCGGCTCGAGCGGCATGTCAACCATCTTCAAGGCGACCGACCTGGCGACGCAGGAAACCGTGGCGGTGAAGGTGCCGCTGATGGAGTACGAGAGCTCGCTGCGCTTCTACGCGCTGTTCGAGCGGGAAGAACGGATCGGCCTCGGTCTGAACCACCCCTCCCTCCTCCGCTTCATCCCCGTGGAGCGGAAGAGCCGCCCCTACATCGTGACCGAATACCTGGAAGGCCGCACGCTCGCCCATCTCCTGGGGGGGATACGGCCACTGCCGGAAAAGGACGCGCTCAGGCTTGCGGGCCGGATCTGCGAGGCGCTCGCCCACATGCACGGGCATGGCGTGGTCCATCGCGATCTCAAGCCGCAGAACGTCATGATCTGCGACGACGGGTCGATCCGGATCATGGATTTCGGCATCGCCATGGCCGCCGAGGGGAGGCGGTTCACCTTCGTCGGTTTCACCCCTGCGGTCGGGACCCCCGACTACATGGCCCCCGAGCAGGTCCTGGGGAAGCGGGGGGACGAGCGGACCGACATCTACAGCCTCGGCGCCATGCTGTACGAGATGGCGGTCGGCCAGACGCCGTTCGCGGGTGAGAGCGGGAACGTGTTCGGGATGATGAACGCCCGCGTCATCGGGGATCCCATAGCTCCGCGGAAGCGCAATCCGCAGGTCTCACGCGAGGTCGAGGAGATCATCCTCCACGCCATGGAACGCGAACCGGGAAAGCGTTATCCGAGTGCCTTCGCGTTGAAGGCGGAACTGGATAATCCCCAGGCGGTGCAGCTGACCGGGCGCTGCGACCGCCTGCAGTCTCCCTCCCCCTGGAAACAGAACCGGACGCAGCTGTTCTGGACCGCTTTTGGCGTGACGCTTGCGCTGTGCGTCATCCTCGCGGTGCTGCTCCTGGTCCTCCACCGCGGGCCGGCCCCGGTTCCCCGGTGAACCCATGCCGCGATTTTAACACTTTCTTAATGCCTTTCGCCCCCATTTTAACACCTTCTTTAGGCCGAACGCGCTAGGCTCAGAGCATAACCGATGCCGAGATGCCCGGAGCGTGGCTATCCCACGTTGAAGCCCTCTGAAACTAAGATAGACTTCATTCAATGAGGTCGCCATTCCACCAACGGAGATGAACACCTATGAACCTGTACGAATGGGCGGAAACAATCCTCTTCTTCATCGTCCTGCTCGCCCTGGTCAAGCCGTTCGGGAGCTACATGGCCCGGGTCTACATGGGGGAAAAGACCTTCCTCGCGCCCGTCCTCGCCCCGTGCGAGAACCTCCTCTACCGGCTCTGCGGCGTCAACAGGGACGAGGAGATGGACTGGAAGCGGTACGCCACGGGCCTCATCCTCTTCAACCTGCTGACCGGCGCAGCGCTCTTCGCCATGCTGCTGCTCCAGGGGGTCCTGCCGCTCAACCCGCAGCGGTTCCCGGCCTTTTCCTGGCACCTGGCGCTCAACACCGCGATCAGCTTCATGACCAACACCAACTGGCAGAACTACAGCGGCGAGTCGGCGGCGAGCTACTTCACCCAGATGTTCGGTCTTGCGGTGCACAACTTCACCTCCGCCGCCACCGGCATGACGGTCGCCATCTCGCTCATCCGCGGCTTCGTGCGGAGAAGGACCACGGCGATCGGAAACTTCTGGGTGGACCTGACCCGAAGCATCCTCTACGTGCTCCTCCCCCTGTCGCTCGTGTTCGCCGTGTTCCTGGTCTCCCAGGGGGTGATCCAGAACTTCTCCAGCTACAAAACGGTGCCGCTCGTCCAACCGGTCACCTTTGAGAAGCCGAAGCTGGACGACAAGGGGAACCCGATAAAAGACGCGAAAGGTAACCTGGTCACCGAGAGCGTGACGGCGAAGGAGGTCACCATCCCGATGGGGCCGGTCGCCTCCCAGGAGGCGATCAAGGAACTCGGGACGAACGGCGGCGGCTTCTTCAACGCCAACTCGGCCCACCCGTACGAGAACCCGACCCCCCTCTCCAACATGGCGGAGATCTTCCTGATCCTCCTCATCTCCGGCAGCCTCACCTACACCTTCGGCGTCATGGCGGGGAACCCGCGCCAGGGGTGGGCACTCCTGGCAGTCATGCTCGCCATCCTCGTCTTCTCCATGGGAGTCCTCTACTGGGCGGAATCCTCCGGCAATCCGCTGGTGGCGAAGCTCGGCGTGCACGGGATCAACATGGAGGGGAAGGAGACCCGCTTCGGCCTGGCGGGTACGTCGCTGTTCGCCGTCGCCACCACCGGCACCTCCTGCGGCGCGGTGAACGTCATGCACGACTCCCTCACCCCGCTCGGCGGGATGATGCCGCTCTCCCTGATCCTCCTTTCCGAGGTGGTCTTCGGCGGGGTTGGCACCGGGCTCTACACCATGCTCGCCTTCGTGGTGATCGCGGTCTTCATCGCGGGGCTGATGATCGGTAGAACGCCAGAGTTTTTGGGCAAGAAGATCGAGGTGCGGGAGATGTGGATGTCGATCATCACGGTCCTGACCGCCGGCATTCTGATCCTCGTCTTCTCCGGGATCGCGATGGTGGTCCCCTCGGCGGTAGCTTCCATGGGCAACCCGGGCGCCCACGGCCTAACCGAGGTGCTGTACGCCTTCGCGTCCATGTCCAACAACAACGGGAGCGCTTTCGCGGGGCTGAACGGCAACACCGTCTTCTACAACGTGACCGGTGCGGCCTGCATGTTCTTCGGCCGCTTCGCCCCGATCCTGGCGTCGCTCGCCATGGCGGGGTCGCTGGCGGAGAAGAAGTACGTCCCGCCGAGTCTCGGGACCCTCCCGACCGACAAGGTGCCGTTCGCCCTCTGGCTCGCCCTGGTCATCCTGATCGTGGGCGCGCTCACCTTTTTCCCGGCCCTGTCGCTCGGGCCGATCGTGGAGCAGTTGACGATGATGCGGTAGGGGATAACTCCCCCTGTCCCCCTCTTAGCTTAAGAGGGGGAACGCCCGCTTCCTCCTGCCCATAGATAAGGGGAGGTCGGGAGGGGTTATGAACACACAATAGCGAGGAACATATGTCCAAACACGCACCCGAGCCGATATCCATCTTCGATCCGCAGATCATGCGGCCCGCGCTGGTCGAATCGTTCAAGAAGCTCGATCCCCGAACGCTTTGGAAAAACCCGGTCATGTTCGCCGTTGAGGTGGCGAGTGTCATCACCCTGGTGACCTTCGCCATGTCGCTCACCGGCGTAAACCGAGAGCCTGCCTGGTTCACCGGCCTCGTCTCCGCCTGGCTCTGGCTGACGGTCATCTTCGCCAACTTCTCCGAGGCACTGGCGGAGGGGCGCGGCAAAGCACGCGCCGCATCGCTCCGCAAGACACGCACCGAGGTGACGGCCAAGCGGGTGAA
>DATJLB010000158.1:0-4991 GCA_035490915.1 Geobacteraceae bacterium | reverse complement strand
GTGCGCGGCAGGTGGTCGAGGCGCCGTTTCCGTGCGCTGTCCTCTTCGAGGAAAACCGGACCCCCCGCTACCCTTCCGTCGAGGCAGTCACGAAGTCGCTGGGCGCCCCGATCGAAGAGTGGGAGTTGGCCGACCTGGGGCTCCCTTTCTGGGAGGTCGGTGCCACCGGTGCCTGTCTTCCCGTGGCGGAGTTCGGCGTACCGCGCCCCGATCCGGTCCGGGTGGTCACTCCCGACCCGCAGCTCCCTGCGTACGAACGGATTCTCTCCCTTCTCTCCGGCGGGATCAAGGCGCGGGAGGGAAAGACGCACGCGTTACCGGCCGACGAGGCGGCCGCCGGGCTGATGAGGATTTTTGCCGAAGAGGGGCTGTTGTCGAAGGTATCGTGACGGAGTTTCGCATGGTGTATCGACTGGCAAAGAACGTGGAACTGGTGGAGCGGGACGGGGGGAACTTCCTCGTGGCCCAGACGCCCCTCTGCGCCCTGCGCCTCAACGCATCCCTGACGGCGCTCGTCAGGCGGGGACTCGGCGGACCGCTGACCCCGGAGACCGCCGCCGAAACGGCGGTACTGGAGCTGCTGACGGCAAAGGGGTTCGTGGAGCGGGTGAGGAACGTTGAAGGGCAGCCCGCCACGTTCCCCACCGTCAGCATCGTCATCCCGGTCAAGGACCGGGCCGACGAGCTGCAGCGCTGCCTTGCCTCAATCGACCGGGTCGACTATCCGCAGGATCTGCTCCAGATCATCGTGGTGGACGACGGGAGCAGAGACGGCTCTGCCTCCGTGGCGCGGGAGTCTGGAGCCCTGGTCGTACCTTCGGGCGGAACGGGAAGAGGGCCGGCCGCTGCCCGCAACGTCGGGGCGCGGGCCGCCACGGGGGATATCCTGGCGTTTATCGATTCCGACTGCACCGCTTCAGCCGGCTGGCTCGCGGAACTGCTGCCGGCGTTCAACGACCCGAAGACGGTTGCGGTGGGGGGCGAGGTGAGCGGCATGTGCACTGCCTCGGCCGTCGATCGCTACGAGTCGGTCATGTCCAGTCTCTCGCTCGGCTCCCGGGAACGTTCGGGGAGCACGGGAGACGACACGTTCTACCTGCCGAGCTGTAATCTTCTGGTGCGTCGGCGCGCCTTCCTCGCTGTCGGCGGTTTTGCGGACGACATGCACGTCGGCGAGGATGTAGACCTGACCTGGCGCCTGCGGGACAACGGCTGGACCATCTCGTACCTTCCTGTGGGGGAGGTATTCCATGAGCACCGGAGCACCGTCCGCTCGTTCATGTCCCGGCGTTTCGACTACGGCACCTCGGAAGGTATGCTCCAGCTGCTCCATCCGCATCGGCATAAAAGGATGGTAATTCCGCCGCTCTTGGCCCTCTTGCTGGCACTCTGCATTACGGCTCCCTTCACGGGATGGACGACCCTGCTGCTGGCGGCCGGAGTACTTGCGGTCGACGCGGCGACGGTGCGGGTCCGTTTTTACCGCCGGGGGATACCGATCGGGCTTTCGGCACTGCTCGGGGGGCGTTTGCGGGCTCTCGGCAGCCTGGTATACTACCTCTCGTACCACCTGGTGCGGTACTACGCCATCCCCCTCATCGTCATCGCCCTGTTCTTTCCGCTCTTCTGGGTGGTGCCCATCGGGGTGCTCGGGTGTGCGGCGCGGGTGGATCACGCGATCAAAAAGCCACCCCTCCCGTTCGTCCGTTTTGCCAGTGTCTATCTTCTGGAGCAGCTGGCATACGGCGCCGGGGTCTTCTGGGGGTGTCTGCGCCTGAGGTGTTTTACCTCCTACCGGATCGTCATCCTCCGGCAGGTCGAGGCGACAGCGTGAGGTGCGATTAGTCGCAGTGCAGCGGGACCTAACATAAATCTCGTTTACTCCGAGCCTGCCTGCCTACCGGAGCTCTTCTCCCACGGCACAAGGCCACCGGGTTTTGCTGGAAACGGCAGGGCCTCCCTCTGGAAAGGAGAATTCACACACAAGGGAAAGGAGAAGAAGCATGGACAAAATTGCCAGGATCGACATGGGAGCGGCGGGCGGGCCAAAGGTAACGGTGGAAGAGGTCGGCGCCTACGCGGGGCTCGGCGGCAGGGCATTGACGTCGATCGTCGTTGCGACGGAGGTACATCCGCTCTGCCATCCGCTCGGCGCTGAAAACAAGCTGGTCATCGCGCCGGGGATGCTCTCCGGCACCACCGGTTCCATGACCGGCCGGCTTTCGGTCGGGTGCAAGAGCCCGCTCACCGGCACCATCAAGGAATCCAACGCCGGCGGCCAGGCGGCCCAGGTGCTGGCGCGGCTCGGTTACGCCGCCGTCATCCTCGAGGGGAAGCCGTCAGGGGACGACCTGTACAAGATCTACATCAACAAGGACGGCATCCAGGTAAACGTCGACAACAGCCTGAAGGATCTGGACAACTACCCCCTCGTCGAGAAGCTGCGCGGCGAGTACGGTGACAAGGTGGCCTACATGACCATCGGGACGGCAGGGGAGCGGAAGCTCCTGGCCGCTTCCATCGCCTGCACCGACCCGGAACTCCGCCCGACCCGTCACTGCGGCCGGGGTGGCGTCGGCGCGGTCATGGGGGCGAAAGGGGTGAAGGCGATCATCCTCGACGATGCCGGGATGAAGATGCGCCCGCCGCAGGACCCGGAGAAGTACCGGGACGCCAACCGGAAGTTCGTCGAGGGTCTGCGCAAGCACCCGGTCACCGGCGAGGGGCTCCCCGCCTACGGGACCAACGTCCTCACGAACGTCCTGAACGAGGCGGGGGGGTACCCGACTTACAACTTCAAGACCGGCCAGTTCCCCGGCTCCGAGAAACTCTCCGGCGAGGCCCAGGCGGAGCTCGAGATAAAGCGTGGCGGGAGCGCCACGCACGGCTGCCACCGCGGCTGCGTCATTCAGTGCTCGGGGATCTACAACGACAAGGACGGGCACTACCTGACCAAGCAGCCTGAGTACGAGACGGTCTGGTCCCACGGCGGCCACTGCGGCATCGACGATCTCGATACCGTCGCCCGCCTCGACTACATGGACGACAACATCGGCCTCGACACCATCGAGATGGGGGTCACCATCGGGGTCGCCATGGATGCCGGGATCATCGAGTTCGGCGACAAGGAAGGCGCTATCCGGCTGATGGAAGAGGTAGGGAAGGGGACGCCGCTCGGGCGCGTCCTCGGCAGCGGCGCCGCCATAACCGGCAAGGTCTACGGCGTCGAGCGGGTGCCGGTGGTGAAGGACCAGGCGCTCCCCGCCTACGACCCGCGCGCCATCCAGGGGATCGGCGTCACCTACGCCACAACCACCATGGGGGCGGACCACACCGCCGGCTACGCCATCGCCACCAACATCCTGAAGGTGGGCGGGGACGTCGACCCGCTGAAGACCGAGGGGCAGGTGGAGCTCTCCCGCAACCTGCAGATCGCCACCGCTGCCATCGACTCCACAGGTATGTGCCTCTTCATCGCCTTCGCCATCATGGACCAGCCGGAGACCTTCCAGGCGCTCCTCGACATGCTCGGCGCCTTCTACGGGATCACCATGACCGGCGACGACGTGGTGGCCCTCGGGAAGAAAGTCCTTTCCGCCGAGCGTGACTTCAACGCCAGGGCCGGGTTCACCAAGCAGCACGACCGGTTGCCCCGCTTCTTCTACAACGAGCCGATCGCGCCGCACAATCAGACGTTCATGATGAAGGATGAGGAACTGGACGAGGTATTCAACTGGTAACCTCTAAGCGGCGTCCATATTTCCGCCATCTCGGCCCCGTCCTCCGGCCTCTCTTGTGCGGCGTAGCTGGGCTACGCCTCCGCGGAGGCCGTCCGGGCGAGACCGACCTGACGGAAATCTGGACGCCGCTGCTGGATCTGAAGCACGAGAAGAGTAAACCTGGGGGGTGACGCTGTGGAACTGTCTGTCAGACTTTTTGCCGGGTTGACGTGCGGCAATCCGGCTCTCACCTGTTTCGGGGAGAGGTCATTCCGGCTGGAAGTTCCCGCCGGGACGACAATCGCGGATTTGCGCGGGATACTGGCGATCGACCCGGCGCTGCCCCTCCTTTGCATGGTCAACCACCGTCACGAACCCGAAGGGCGGGTCCTGGATGACAACGACCAGGTCGGGATGTTTCCCCCCATCGGCGGTGGGTGATATGAGCAGCGAGGGCGCAGGCACGACTCTTCCTTCCCCACGCATGGGTGCGGATATTAAGCTCACCATGCCAGCGGGCTCGATTGGGGAGTTCTTCCCGATCCTCCTTCAGGGGTTCGGTGTCGCGGCACGGCTTCCCTGTACCGTCAAGACGCTCCTCTGTGACCAGCTCGGCTTGGGCCCCGACTACGTCGAAAAGCGTATTACCACCATCTTTCTCAACGGCAAGCCGACCGATACCATCGACGAGGCGTCCGTTGGGGCCGGGGCGACGATTGCCCTGTCCGCCGCCATGCCGGGGCTGGTCGGTGCGACCATGCGGCGGGACGGATACTATGCCGCCATGCGCAGCGGCATTACCTACCGGGAGTCTTTGGCGGACGTCGCGGACCGGGCCGCCACGGTTCGCATAAAGCTCTTCAACCTGCTTCTTCCAGAGCTCGGGCCGGAATTCCTGAGGCGGGGAGTCTTGCTGGACGGCCCGGTTGCGGGCGATTTCTTCGGTAGCAGGGGAGAGGATTTCCGGAGGGGGGGCGTAAGCGTCCTGCTCGATGGTGCGCCGATTGAACCGGTGCGACTGGTTGACGGGGTTCGATTCGATGAAGAAAGCGTGGTCCGGCTGACGGTAATTTTCAGGGACGGGGAGTAGTGTATTGGTGGATGCCTTTGTTACATGATCGCGTTTGGATTTGCGTCAGATTTTGTTCGGGCCGATTGAGCACAACCGGAGGCATAGTGCCCAAAGGGTATAAACAGCGCTACGTCGAGGATTGGGCGATTGAGGGTCGGGCAAAGGTGACGTGAAGACGGACGCGATGGGGGAGGAATTAT
>DATJLB010000157.1:0-3744 GCA_035490915.1 Geobacteraceae bacterium | reverse complement strand
AAACAAGTTACCTTTACAGGTAACTTGTTTCTTATTTAGGAAACCATGATGGTTACTTATAAGAGTAACTTACAATTTCCAAACCCTTCCCGCCACTCCATAAGAAATAACCAATCTAAATACACCGCAGCACCGGAGGTGTCAAGAAAATTGTGCGGACGAGGATGGAGATTATGTTCGTTCGGCCGGCCATACAACTCCGTCCCAATATGATACACTTTTCTTACCCAATCCCTCGGAGTACCGACAGGGGATGACAACGATCACGCCGGCGAGATGGCCGGCGAAAAGGAGTCTCGTATGTTCGATGCCAACGATGTGCAGAAGGCCGTCAGGATTGCGATCCAGACGGAGAAGAACGCCATGAATTTTTACGAGATGGGGGCACAGCTCATGAAGAACCGGGATGCCAAGCGGATCTTCGAACTGCTGGCCGGGGAGGAGCGGGTGCATGCCGGCCACTTTTACGAGGCCTACGAAGGGAGCGACATCCCCTCCTTCGACGACTTCATGAATGCGCCGCCGGCGCACGAATCGGAGTGGCTGACCGCCATGTCACGGATTATCGACGAGGGATTCAACGAGCAAAAGGCCCTGGAGCTCGCGATGGAGAGGGAGGAGAAGCTGGAAAAAACCCTGCGAGCCACCGCGGATCGGATCACCAACCCGGACGTGCGCGCCATGTTCGAGCTGAACGCCCGGGAAACCCACAATCACTACGAGATGATCGAGTCGGAGTACGCCCGGGTGATGACGATGGTGCATGAGTCGGACATGGACACCTACGTCCGGGAATAGCTACCGGCCGGCGATGTATGCTTCGGCAAAGGCCGTAATCTCGGGGTAGAAGAGGCGGAAGTCGTCTCCGAGCTCCCGGTAGTGGCGGCGGAGCTCACGGCCGCCGTCGGCGAGGGGGTTGGGGCGGGAGAGACGCCGGGACATCCGGCCGAGCGCCCGGTCGATCCCCCCGAGATCCACGTAGGACGGAAGGAGCTCGGTGAACATCCCGGGAACGAGGGCGCGCAACCGCTCGGGCAGGTGCTCCTCGTGTGCGCGGACGACGGCGAGGGCACGGCGCAGGAACGCGGGGAGCGGCTCGGCGGCGTAGTCGTCCCACTGGACGGCGAGGAAATGGTCGTAGAAGAGGTCGACAAGCACCCCGCGGTAGAGGCCGAAGGCGGGATCGAGCCGGAGCCGGCTCCGGCGAAAGACGTCGTTTCTCCCCGCAAAGGTGTCGATCCGGCGGTGCAGGTCGAGGCCGCGGCGGATTCCCGGTGTGAAGCGCTCGTCGAGCACCCCCTTGACGAAGTCCCCCATCAGGTTGCCGACGATGATCTCCGGCTCCGGGCCGGAGAGGAGGAGATGCATCAGGATGTTCATGGAACACCTCCTGGTGCGGCGGGTGGCTACCGCTTGTCCGGCCCCGTGCCGGGAAACGGGAAAGTAACCGGTGACGGCGCGGTGTCTCCCCCCGAGAGGTGAACGAGCTTCGCCGTCCCCTCCTTCTCCACCTCGTCGATCCGGATTATGGACGAAAACGGGAGAAAGCTCCGCTTCACGCCGCTGAACTCGTGCTTCAGCTGCTCTTCCCCCGGGTCGAGCACCAGGGACGACTTCTCCCCGAACAGCACCCCCTCCACCTCGACGAAGCCGTACAGCTCCCCCTGTGTCACCTTGCGGGCGTATATCTCGTAGACCTTGTTCTGGCTCGTAAAGGTCACCCGGTACAAAAGCCGCTTTTTCATCACACCTCCCTCGTCAACCATCGACGGCCCATTGTAGAGGAGTCCTCCCCCCTTCGTCAACGGGAAGATATTTGCCCGTACCCGCCTTGTCACCTTCCGTGCTATAATGAGGTATGAAGAAAGGAGGTATGGCGTCATGAAAGGAAAAAAAACTCTCATGACCGAATTGCCGGCGGAACGGTGCGACACCAAGGTGTGGAGCGGGGAGTGCGGGAGCGATACGGCGACCGGTAGCGACTCGCACCTCTGCTCCGCGTGCGGAATAATACGCAACCTCAACCACGAGATGCACCATGAGGGGTTCCCCCACGTGAGCGGCGACTCGGACAGTCTCTACTAAAAAGCACCGGGCGGACGTCTGGTGCGCAACCAGGGGGACCGGAGAATCGGCCCCCCTTTTTTTGCCTTTCTTACCTGCTATGCTGTACCATGAGCGGCACCCGCGCAGGCGTCCGACAGCCCCATTGTCCAAGGAGATTTCACCATGAACGCGATGCTCCTCACCAGGATCGTCTCCCTCGCCGACACCGACGCGCCGCTGGAGCTGGCCGAGCTTCCCGTACCGGTCCGCGGCGAGAACGAGCTCCTCCTCCGGGTTTCGACGTGCGGGGTCTGTCACACGGAGCTGGACGAGATAGAGGGGCGGACGCCGCCGCCGTCTCTGCCGGTCGTTCCGGGGCACCAGGTGGTCGGGCGGGTTGTGGAAGCAGGTGCGGCGAGCCCCTTCAGGGACGGGGACAGGGTGGGGGTCGCCTGGATCTTCGCTGCGTGCGGTGCGTGCAGCCACTGCCGGGAGGGGCAGGAGAACCTCTGCCCCCACTTCCGGGCGACAGGCCGCGACGCCAACGGCGGCTATGCGGAATACCTGACCGTCCCGGAGGCTTTCGCTCACCGAATCCCGGATGCCTTCACCGACGCCGAGGCGGCGCCGCTTCTCTGCGCCGGCGCCATTGGCTACCGCTCCCTGCGGCTGACCGGACTCACGACCACCGGGAGGCTCGGGCTCACCGGTTTCGGCGCCTCCGCCCACCTCGTCCTGAAGATGGTCCGCCATCACTACCCGGCGCTGGAGGTGTTCGTCTTTGCGCGGAGCGGGGAAGAACGGGAATTCGCACGCCAGCTCGGGGCGGCCTGGGCGGGGGACACGGCGGAGGAGGCGCCGGCACGGCTCCACGCCATCATCGACACGACGCCGGCGTGGACGCCGGTTGTGCACGCCCTCAGGAACCTGGAGCCGGGGGGAAGGCTCGTCATCAACGCCATCCGGAAGGAAGAAGGGGACAAGGCGGTACTCCTCGGGCTCGACTACCCCGCCCACCTCTGGCAGGAGAAGGAGATCAAGAGCGTCGCGAACGTGACGCGGGCCGACGTGGCGGGGTTCCTCGCGCTGGCCGCGGAGGTCCCGCTCAGGCCGGAGGTCTGCGAGTATCCGCTCGCGGAGGCGAACCGGGCGCTGGTGGAGTTGAAACGGGGGAATATCAGGGGGGCGAAGGTCCTGCGGGTGGAGTGAGATCCGTCACATCCCTTTCTGGTCGGGTTCCGACACGCTTTCCGGTGCACCCTCTCCCGGTTGCGTCCCGGCGGCAGCCGCCGCTGGTGGCGCGGCAGCCGCCGGCGTGGGTGCAACTGCGCCGGGCGGCGCGCAGTACGCGGTCGGCTCGGTCCCGGCGATGAAGAATTCGTCCCGCTTTACCGGCCAATCGGTCGGGGCGAGACACCCCTTTGACGTGTCAACCGAGACGGCGACGACCGTATCCGGGCGCGGGAAGTCGACGGCCGGCTTGCCGGCAAGCGCCGTGCGCATGAACTGTCCCCAGATGGGAGCGGCGACCGCCCCGCCGGTGAACCCTTTCCCCCCCGGTTTCGGCATGTCGTAACCGACCCAGACGCCGGTCACCATCTGGGGGGTATAGCCTATGAACCAGGCGTCCCGGTAATCGTTGGTGGTGCCGGTCTTCCCGGCGGCGGGGCGTTCCTGACTGAACTTCTTCAGCCCCTT
>DATJLB010000156.1:0-13226 GCA_035490915.1 Geobacteraceae bacterium | reverse complement strand
ATCTCCAGGAGACGGCCCGGAAGGTCGGGAGCGGGGAGCTTTTGCGGCGGCTGGCGGAGGTTGATCCTGAAACCGCCGGTCGCCTCCACCCCAACGACCAGGTGCGGATCATCCGGGCACTTGAGGTCTACCTTCAGACGGGCCTGCCGATCTCCCGCTTCAGAAACGAGCACGACTTCACCGGCGATTACTACGATTACCTGAAAATAGGCATTGCCGTTGAACGTGGCGAGCTTTACCGACGGATCGAAGAACGGGTGGAGCGGATGATGGCGGAGGGGTTCCTTGCCGAGGTTCGGGGGCTGCTGAGCCAGGGGTTTACCACGGAATTGAAGCCTTTTCGGGCCATCGGCTACAAGGAACTCAGTGCATACCTGGCAGGCACATACCCTCTCGACGAGGCGGTCCGGCTCATCAAAAGGGACTCGCGTCGCTATGCCAAACGCCAGATCACATGGTTCAGACAGGAAAAAGAAATTTATTGGGTTGAATATCCAGAAAGATTTGATACTATTTGTAACCATGTCATTGAATTTCTTGCATAAAGGAGAGGACAATGCCGAAAACCCCATTTAACATCCAGGATCAGTATCTGAATCAGTCCCGCAAGGAACGGGTCAAGGTCGTCGTTCAGCTCATGTCCGGTGAGAAGATGGAGGGGTTCATCAAATCCTTCGATAATTTCTCCGTTCTGATGGAAGTACACGGGGACATTCTCATCTACAAGCATGCAATCTGCTGCATCACCTCCGCTGACGGCACGTTCAAGTTGCACCAGTAATTTTTGCCCTCCCCCTTGCAGCCCGGACAGGGGCGAGTTCAATGCGCCACTGTCTGCACTCCGACTGTTCAATGCCGACAATTCTTCCCGTCCGGATCTTTTCCTTCTGGGAGAGGGAGAGTTTTGCACCTGTCGGTAGCGCCTGCCTGCTCTCCTCGCTGCGTCGCCTCCTCGCCATAGGCTTAGTGTTACGTATGGAACCCTGCTTCCGTATGCTTCCTCCCCTTCAGCTGTCAGACCGCACGTGGATAGAGAGGGTGCACCGTAAAATTCATGGAGCCGTGCTTGGAAGCTGGTACAATGGCAGTAGGGTCAAACCTCACGTAGGTTGCCAAGAAAAGGAGGCTGAAAATGGTCAAGGTTGCTTTGTATGTCCGCCTGGAGGCAAGACCGGGAAAAGAGGCGGAGGTGGAGAATTTTCTTCGCGGCGGCTTGACAGTGGTCCTGGATGAACCGGCGACGACCGCCTGGTTCGCGATCCGGCTGGGGCGAACGACCTTCGGCATCTTCGATGCTTTTCCCGACGAGGCGGGGCGACAGGCGCACCTGTCAGGGCGCGTTGCTGCTGCGCTCATGGAGAAGGCGCCGGAGCTTCTTGCCGAGCCGCCCGTCATCGAGATGGTCGACGTCCTTGCGGCAAAGCTTCCCGGTCCGTGATGGCGGTGATGTGGAGGATTATTTTTCGGGCAGGCTTTCCGCGAACTCGCGGAACACCGCTTCCCGTACCCCGTGCCGCTGCCAGAACGCGACAAGCTTGCGGCTGCATTCGATCATCCCCACGATTCCGGCTGACGTACTCCCCGCCACCAGGAGCGAGAACTCGCCGGCGGCAATCGTAACGATGCCCGCTGTGCAGAGGATGAGGCTCGATAGAAAAAGCGGTGTCTCCATGTGCCGAAACGGCGACTGGAGCATGCGGCTGAGTGAGGCGTACGCCTTGGCGTGGGTTCTGACGCGCCGCAGGTAGTTCTCCAGTTCGGCGCCGTGAAACCTGGCAGTTGCCCTGACGTAAAAGCGCCTGCATGCCTCTCTGTTGTTCATCGCCAGCCGATCGCCCACGTAGTGTTCGAGTTCGATGTCGATCGTGTACGAGTCCATTCCATCCTCCGCCTGGTTTCTGCTGCAACAAGACGATACCGCCACTGTAGCCTGGGGACGTGGTCAGTATCTGACGACCGCCCCCTCCGGTTTGTCCGCCACCCGCCACCAGTCGACGAGGTCATGATCGTAGTAGATGTAATCTCCCAGCCTTTCGGCCTTTACGCCTTCTTTGACACTGACAGCGAAAAGGCACAGGCCGTAACTATCGTAACAGTTCACAAACATGGCTTTTCTCCTTTCCCTCTCAGGTGTCCATTGCAGGTTACGGGTCGTTGTTCTCGGTGTCGAACCTTATTGATGTGAAGCAAAATCCTTGCCAAGCGCCCGGTCCCTCGTGGTGACTATTTTCAAACCCGCACCGGACGAAAATGCCGCATATAGAGCAGCCCCTGCCGGAAAAACGGGCAAAGGGATAGTGGGTGAAATAACACTCGTAAGCCGTTGTTTCACCGTCCCGATGCTGTTACACTTCACATGTAGATAATTTCCACGCTCGGGAGGGACCATGCCGCTTACCGTATTCGAGGCCATCAGGGGGGGCATCCGCTCCTTTCTCGGCGGGGCCGTTGTGGAACTCGTCCCCGGCGGAGAGGAGGAAAAGGGAGAGAAAGGTGGCATTCATCAGGTAGTTCTGGTCGATGAACGTCCCTACCTCTTCACGGCGAGGCGGGATGCCCTGCCGTTCACCCGCACCGAGGAGGCCTTCTGTCGGGAGCTTCTAACCGCCTTCTCGGCACTCTACTCCGGCTTCCGGCAGGAGGGGTATGCAGCCCACTTCCGGACGGCACTGCTCGCCTCCATCATGGACATCACGGTGGCACGAGCGCTCCGCGGCGATCACCGCAAGGGGTTCTGGCCGATCCAGCAATTGATCCAGCTCCTCAAAAACCTTTCATACCAACGCTATGAAGGAAAGCCTGCCACCACCGGCTTCATCGTCTACCGGACGACGCTCCCCGAACTCCGCAGGCTGCTTCGGCACCGGATGCATACCTTTATCTCTCTGCAGCCGCTCCAGCCCATTTCCGCCGGATTCCTAGACAACCCGCTCGTGTACCGCTTAATCGACGGAAACAACCTGTTTTTCGCCGCAAACATCCAGATGCAGGTGACCGGTGTCGTCAGGACCAGCAATGCGTTGGTGCAGACTGACGTGGAGCGCCTCACGAACCGGGAAATACTCTCGCTCGTCAGGCATGCCGGGGCGGGGGCATTTGCGGTCACGGTCAACGAGGCATCCGAGATCGAGGTGATGATCAATCCCGACAAGCTCCTGGTGAGACGCAAGGGGGGATGGGCGGTTTTCGACCCTGACATCATCCGGTCGTTTCTCGCCGGAAGCATCGACGCGGGAGCCATTGACGATCTGCTATGGACAGTCTATGCCCTTTCCAAGAACCGGCACGGCACGGTGATCCTGATCTATAACCGGGGGGCGCGGCAGCTGGCAGCTTTGAAGAAGGGGTCGGTCGGGGGGGACGACCCGATCGGGCGGCTTCTGATCGGGAGGGTGAAGGGGCGCGCGATCGGCGACCTGAAGGAGGCGGGGACCCTGCTCCGCATCCTTTCTTCCGACGGGATGACGGTCTTCAACGCGCGAGGGCGGCTTCTGGAAACAGGTTTCATCTTTGACACCTCCCATGCCCGGGAAGTGGTCACCGGTGGCGGCAGGACCACCGCTGCCAGCGCCGCGTCGTTTTTCGGCAAGGTGCTCAAGGTCTCCCAGGATGGGCCGATCGAGCTGTACCAGGGGGGAAGACTGGTCTATCGTTTCGGCTAGAACCCGACTCTAACAAAAATCATTTTGAGCCTTCCAACAGATTTGCATCCTGGACAATTGCAGCTACACTTGATGCTTGGCACTCTGCCGGCAGTTATTCTATGCTCTTGACGGGATGATCAAGATGTTAAGGAAAGGTGATCTGGTAAGGCACGGGACAATGCCGTCGTGGGGAATCGGCAGCGTCGTCAAAGCTCCCCGGGGGGGGAACCTTCTGGTCAGGTTCGAACAGGCGGGGGCGAAGCTCCTCCACCCCGCATACGCACCATTGACCAAGGTTCCGGAGGACGAGCTCTTCTTCATGGTGGTCGGCGAGGTACACATGAAGGGGAGGCGAGCCGTCAGGACCGTCAGGGTGATTCCGGTCGTGAAGAAAATAGCCAAAGAGCTGCCCGTTTGAAGCAAAAAGCCGCTTTTTCCCATCACCGAACCGCACGCCGGCCTCTAGTCGGCAACGCCGCCATCCGTCTGTCTTCACGCTGACCGTTTTATGTGCGCTTTCATTTTTTGCTTGCAGGAAAAGCGGAACGGATTTATGTCTAGTCACGTCGCCTCTGCGCCATACTCCACTCTTGCACGCAGAACGCGACGGTTCTCCGGGGAGGAATCGGCATGAGCTTTCTCGACCTTGCCCGCCGGCGGCAGAGCGATCGGGGCTACAGCGACAGGAAGGTGGAGAGGGATCAGCTCGAGCGGTGCCTCGAAGCGGCACGGGTGGCCCCTTCGGCGTGCAACAGCCAGCCCTGGTTTTTCGTGGTGGTGGACAATCCGGAGGTACGCACTGCTATTGCCGAATGTCTGCACGACCTGGTCATGAACCGTTTTGCCGTTACCGCTCCGGTGCTGGTGGCCGTGGTGGCGGAAAGGCCGGCGCTTCTGCCGCGCCTCGGTGGGCTGATCAAGGGCAAGCCATACTACCTGATGGACATCGGGATGGCGGTGGAGAACTTCTGTCTGCAGGCGGCGGACGAAGGGCTCGGCAGTTGCATCATCGGCTGGTTCGACGAGCCGGGGGTGAAAGCGCTCCTCGGGATTCCCCGGACGAAACGGGTGCCGCTCGTCATAGCGCTAGGCTACCCGCAGGAGGCGGCGATTAGGCCCAAGGTTCGCAAGGGGTACGCCGAAACATGGGCGTACAACCACTACCCCGGTAAGCGGTAAAGGCACAATGGTCGCGATCCTCTCTCTCATCCTCCTCTTTGCGGGAGCTCCGTCTTCCTGGGGCGCCTCCTTCCACTGGGTTGACCGGCAGGGGTTCCACTCCGTAGAGCAGGTTATCCAGGTCCCGCTTGAGCACCGGAAGGAGCTGCCGATGGCGCGGAACCGGACCGCACTTCCCTTCACCGAGGAAGAGGACCGGGATGGGGCCATGTATGTCTGGTTCATCTTCGGCCAGTCCGGATTCGACTACCCCTACGTTCCCGCGCGGGATATCCCCAAAGGCCCGTTATTCAAAAGGGTACAGGCGCCGCAGTTGGCGAACATCGGCTGGTGGAAGGGGTTCGTAGCGCTGTACGACGCAAAGAAAGAGGTCTTTGTCACGGCCAGGGGAGAGGTATCCCTGAAGGCGATGGAACGCAAACGGGGGGCGGCCGCTTGGTACAGATTCGAGGGGCCGCCGTTGAAAGCGTCGCAGGTTTCGGAGAAGGCGCCTCTGGGAGCTCTAAAGGCCGTTGACGACGTCCTTCTTCGCCTGGAGGGGGCAGCGACGTTTCCGCCACAGGTCAGGGACGATGCCGAACTCGGCTCGATGCGGAGTGGGTTGCAAAAGGCAATTGCGAAGCTTGAGTCGCTGCGGCGGGGCTATCCCGACGACCCCCACCTGTTACGTTTGATTGGAGTTGCCTTCCGGATGGGATACAACCTCGGTGTGCCGGGTGCGTGGGACCGGGCGGAGGCGTACCTTCTCCGGACGGAGGCGCTGGCACCCGAAGCGCCGGAAGCGTACATTTCACTCGGAATCCTGTATGACGACAGCGATGCCGAATATGCGGAGCCAGCCGAAAAGCAGTTCCGCACGGCGCTTCGCCATGCCGGGCAGGAGCAGCTCCCGCAGATCTGGTGGGGGCTAGCCCTTTCCCTCTACCGTCAGGGGAAAGTGAAGGAGGCGGTGACGATCATCGACCAGCTCATCAGCCGGTATCCGAGTGACGAAAAGGCGGTAAAGCTACGGGAAACGTTCCTGAAAGGGAACAAGCTGTGAGGTGAATCCGGATTGCCGCGCTTTGCCCGCAATGACTGACAAGCCGCACACACAGTGTGGAGGACGACGAAGCAATCTCGATTTTACTAGACCCTTAGATACATTCTGGAGATTCGCCGGAGGATAAACGTAAGCCATGAGACTTCTTGACAGACTCGAGCGAAGGTTCGGCCGGTACGCCTTGCCGAACCTGACCATCTACCTGATAGCCGGACAGACCATCTTTTATGTCCTCTTCTTGTCCGGCAAGTTGGACCGGAGCCAGATATACCTCGCTGCAGACCTCCTCCTGGCCGGGCAGTGGTGGCGGCTCGCCACCTTCCTCTGCGATCCCCCGCTTTCGAACCCCTTTTTTGCCTTTTTCGCCTGGTACCTCTTCTACCTGATGGGGTCGGCCCTCGAAGAGCAATGGGGCGCCTTCCGCTACAACGTCTTTCTCCTGATCGGCTACCTGATGACCGTTGCCGTATCCTTCCTCATTCCGGGGTATGCGGTGAGCAACGCTTACCTGGGCGGTTCGGTCTTCCTCGCCTTCGCCTTTCTCTATCCCGATTTCGAGATCCTCATATTTTTCGTCCTGCCCGTCAGGATCAAATGGCTTGCCCTGCTCACCTGGCTCTACTACGGCTTTACGATGCTGGTCGGCGGCTGGCACAGCCGTCTCCTTATCCTAGCGTCCGTCAGTAATTTTCTCCTCTTCTTTGCCCGCGACATCGTGGTCGAGCTGAAGTACGGCAAGCGGCAGATGGCCAGACAGGTACGCCAGACAGCGCGGCGCGAGGATGAGCCGTTCCATCGCTGCACGGTCTGCGGCATCACCGATCGAAGCCACCCCCAGATGGATTTCCGGTATTGTCCCGAGTGCGCGGACCAGCGCGGTTACTGCCAGGAGCATATCGGCAATCACGAGCATGTGAGAAATGATACCTAGCGTGACGGTATGCACAAAAAAAGGCGGAACCTTTCGGCCCCGCCTTGTGTACGATCTCCTCAGCAAATTACATCTTGTGGCATTTCTCGCAGTTTTCCTTGACGGTAAAGGCATCCTTGCCGTTGTGGCAGGTGCCGCATGACTTGCCGGCTTCCATTCCGCCCATGCCGACATGCTGCACACCCGCTTTGAAGGGGAAGAGTTTTGTGTGGCAATCGGCGCATTTGTACATGCCGAGGTGGAAGTCGTGGTTGAACTTGACCTCACCCCCTTCGTTCTTGAAGGTGATGACACCCGGCTTGAACCCCTTGTGGCACTTGTCGCAATTCTCCGCGACGGTGAAGGCGGTCGTGCCGTTGTGGCAGGCGCCGCATGATTTTCCTTGACCCATGTCGGCCATGGTGAAGCGCCCGGTCACCGCCTTGTAGGGGAAGACCTTGGTGTGGCAGTCGGCGCACTTGTATGCGTCGAGATGGAACTTGTGGCTGAAAACGACGTCGGTGATCCCCTTGGACTTGAAGGTGATTTCCCGGGGTTTCATCCCCCTGTGGCATCTGCCGCAGTCGCCGGCAACGCTGAACGCCTTTTTCCCGTTATGGCAGGCCCCGCAGGTCTTCCCTTTCTCCATTTCGGCCATGGTTACCGGTTTTTCCCGGCCTGTGATGACCTTGCCGTTATGGCAGCTCTTGCATTTGCCGCCGGTTTCCGAAATGTGGAACTCGTGGCTGAAGGTAGCCTCGGCTACCCCCTTCGGCTTGTACGTAACCGGGCGGGGCCGGCCTTTGTGACAGCGGACACAGTCCTTGTCGTTGGCGACGCTGAAAGCCTTGACGCCGGAGTGGCAGGCGCCGCACGATTTGGTACGTTCCATGTCGGCCATGGTATAATGGCGCCGTTCCTTCAGGTTGAAGATGGCGTTATGACAGACCTTGCAATTGTTGTTGTATTTGCTCAGGTGCAAATCGTGGCTGAACACGACCGGGTCGGCATTTTTGAACTTGAAAGAAATTTCCTTGGTTTCCTTGGCGGATGACGCAAGGGGGGTCAAGAGCCCGACGAGCAGCAGTAGCAGGGTGAATCGTGACTTCATGGCGCACTCCTTTGATAGTACTGGCACGTAAAATTAATTTAAAATTTACAACCGCCGTACTATACACATCCTCCGCCGTGCCGTCAATTTAAAAGATTGCCAGTTTCATATGTTTGGTGCAGAATTACGCTATGCATTGTCACACTTTCGACCGATCTTTACGTAGGACTGGCGGGAAATCGTGTGACTTGATTCCAGCCGAAAAAGGAGGATGCCATGAGGTGGACGATCGCGCTTTTGATGGCCATGTTCGCGTGTTCCGTTGCTCAGGCCGATGTTTTCGAATGGGTGGATCCCAAGGGGGTGACCCATTTCACTGACGACCTCAACAAGGTTCCCGCAAAGTACCGGGAAAAGGCGAAACGGAGGGAGTCCGCTACCGGCGATGAAGGAGCTGCTTCAGAGTCGTTGCCGCGGCCCGCTCCGGGACCCGCTTCCGGGGAACAGAAATCGATGCTGTACGGCGGTCATGACGAAACCTGGTGGCGAGCGAGCTTCAAGGCGTTGCGGGATGAGATGCAGGGCATTCAGGATAAGCTTCCCGCAAAAAGGGAGGAACTGGTCGCCCTCCACCGCAAGCGGCTGGTCTATCAACAGGCGCGGGACAGGGTTAGCTACTATGACATGAAGGGGGAGATCGAGAAGGACGAGGCACGGATCAAGGAGATCGAGGGTCAACTCACCTCTCTCGATGCGGATGCGACCAGGGCCGGGGTGCCGTTCGAATGGAGAAAATAAGCGCAACAAGGCTTTATTAGCGGTTGCGGCGGTGCCGAACCTGTGGTATAAAGTGGCGGTCCACAAATCTATGGGGAGCGTGCATGACCGGCATCGACAGGATCATAGAGAACGCGCTGGCAGAGGATATTCATACCGGCGACATAACAACCCTGGCGGTGGTGCGGAAGAGCGGTGAGGCACGTGCCATACTGAAGGCCAAGGAAGAGATGGTCCTGGCCGGTATCGAGGTGGCCGCCCGGGTGTTTCATCTCCTTGATGCGGCGATTGCATTCACGCCACATTTTGCCGACGGGGAGCGCCTTTCTTCCGGCGACCTCATTGCCGAACTTTCCGGCGATGCCGGCTGCCTCCTCCAGGGGGAGCGGGTCGCCTTGAACCTGTTGCAGCGGATGTGCGGCATTGCGACCCTGACGGCACGTTATGTCGAGGCGGTGAGGGGAACCGGGGCTCGGGTGGTCGACACCCGCAAAACCACCCCCGGTCTGCGGGTCCTGGAGAAGTACGCGGTCCGGGTCGGCGGCGGGATCAACCACCGGACCGGCCTCTACGACGGGGTGCTGATCAAGGAGAACCACATTGCCGCTGCCGGAGGGATCACCGAGGCGGTGCAGCGGGCGCGGGGCTACATTCCTCATACCATGAAGGTGGAAATAGAGACTGAAACGCTCGACCAGGTAGTCGAGGCGTTAGCTGCCGGAGCCGACATCATCATGCTCGACAACATGGACCTGCCCACGATGCGCGAGGCGGTCCGGCTGATCGACAAGAAGGCTTTGGTGGAGGCCTCCGGCGGGGTAAACCTGGAGACGGTCCGCGGCATAGCCGAGACGGGCGTCGACATCATTTCGGTCGGCGCCCTCACTCACTCGGCGCGCGCCATGGATATTTCCATGCTGCTGGAGGGGAGTTGAAAGACCGGAGCCGGGATACTGTCGCGAAGAGTCTCGATCAGCAGATACTTGGCCTTTTTCGGGCAAAGCCCGGCGGAGTGGTTTCGGGAGAGGAGTTGAGCTCGCTCCTCAACGTCTCCCGTACCGCGGTCTGGAAACATATCAAGGCGCTGAAGGACCTGGGATACCGGATCGACGCGGTCCCGTCCCAGGGGTATCGGCTCTTGGCCGTTCCCGACCTTCTCATTCCGGAAGAGATCACCGCGGGACTCGCTACCTGCCGGATTGGGCGGAGGGTCATATCTTTCCGGGAAACCGATTCCACCAACGAGGTCGCTTTCAGGCTTGCCGAGGAGGAAGCGGAGGAGGGAACGGTGGTGGTGGCGGAGGCGCAGCGCCGCGGGAAGGGGAGGCTCGGGCGGCGCTGGGAGTCGCCGGCCGGGGTGAACCTCTACTGTTCGATCATTCTCCGTCCGCCGGTCCTGCCGGTTCGGGCCCCACAACTGACGTTCCTCTCCGCGGTAGCGGTCGCCAGGGCAGTGGCTGCCACGACCTCCCTCACCCCCTTCATCAAGTGGCCGAACGATGTCCTGATAAACGACAGGAAGGTGGCGGGACTGCTCAACGAAATGAGCGCCGAGACCGAAAAGGTGAACTTCATCATCCTCGGCATCGGGGTCAATCTCAACATGCGCCGCGAACAGTTCCCCGCCGATCTGCGTCACCCGGCCACCTCGCTTTTTCTGGAGCAGGGGAGGGAGGTAAGCCGTCTCGCCTTTGTCCGAGCCCTCTTGGAGGCTATTGATGCGCTCTACGAAACCTACCTGCATTTCGGCAATGAGCCGGTCAGGAAGGAGTGGCTCGCGCTTAGCAACGTGCTGGGAAGGAGGGTCAGGGTGTCTTTCCAGGAGAGCGAGACGGTCGGGGTCGCGGAGGGGATTGACGAAGACGGCGCACTCCTGGTGCAGTGCGCCGATGGCAGCGTGGAGCGGGTGCTGGCCGGAGATGTGACGATAATCTAGACGGCGGGCTTCAGGTTTCAGGTCAGGTTGTCCTCGTGTCTAGCGCCCGGAGCTAGAGCCGGCTTTTGGAGGATTTGTGCTTTTAGTCATCGACGTGGGGAACAGCAATATCGTTTTCGGCATTTACGAAAATGCCCGCCTTGTCAGGGACTGGCGAATCTCCACCGATAAATCTAAAACCACTGACGAGTACGGCATCATCTTCCATGACCTGTTCCGCCTCTCCGGCATCGGGCTCGCCGATGTGAAGGATCTGATCATCTCGTCGGTGGTGCCGACCCTTACCGGCGTCCTGGAAAAGCTTTCCCGTGATTATTTCGGGCGCAAGCCCTTTGTCGTCGGTCCCGGTATCAAGACCGGCATGCCGATCCACTACGACAACCCGAAGGAGGTGGGGGCGGACCGGATCGTCAACGCAGTCGCGGGGTACGAGAAGTTCAAGACTTCCATGATCATCGTGGACTTCGGCACCGCCACGACCTTCGACTACGTCAACCGGAAGGGAGAGTACTGTGGCGGTGCCATTGCACCCGGACTTGTGGTCTCCATGGAGGCGCTGTTCCAGAAGGCGAGCAAGCTGCCGCGCGTGGAAATCCTTAAACCGCCTGCCGTAATAGCCAAAAATACGGTTAACTCCATGCAGGCCGGTATTTTCTATGGTTATGTAGGGCTCGTCGACGGCATCGTTGAGCGGATGCGTGCCGAGAGCAGGGACAATGCCAAGGTCATCGCCACTGGCGGCCTGGCGGGGCTGATTGCCCCCGAATCGAAAACCGTTGAAGCAGTAGAAGAGTTTCTTACACTGGAGGGTTTGCGCATACTTTACGAGAGAAACCGGGAATCTTAAAAGACAGGTAAAGGTAGAGGTAAAGAACGGTGCTTCCTGTTTCCCCTCTACCTACCTCTACCTGATTCAACCAAGGAGGCTCTATGGCAAAGTACGACACTGCAAAGCTGAGAAACTTGGGAATCATAGCGCATGGTGGGGCGGGAAAATCCTCGCTGGCGGAAGCCATCCTGTTCGACACCGGCCGGATAGACCGCCTGGGCCGTGTCGACGACGGCACCTCCACGATGGACTTTGAGCCGGAAGAGATCAAGCGGAAGATTTCCATTACCTCCGCCCTTGATCACTGTGAATGGAACGGCCACTTCATCCATATCGTCGACACTCCCGGCTACGGCAACTTCATCGCCGACACCCGTGCCTGCATGCGGGCCCTCGACTGCGCAGTGGTGATACTTTCCGCCATTTCCGGCGTCAAGGCCCAGACCGAGGAAGTCTGGAGCTGGGCCAATGAATTCGAGATTCCCCGGATCGCCTTCGTCAACAAGATGGACCGTGAGCGGGCCAGCTTCCTGCGCGCCATCGACGATATGGAGAAGGCCCTCGGAGCGCGCGGGGTGGCCGTCCAGCTTCCGCTCGGTGCCGAAGAGAACTTCGCGGGGGTGATCGACCTCGTGCGGATGAAGGCGTACCGCTACGCCAAGGATCTCTCCGGCAAGTTCACCGAGGAAGAGGTTCCCGCCCAGTACCTGGACGAGGCCCGGCGCCTCCGGGAGCAGATGGTGGAGACTGTCGCCGAGGCGTATGACGCCCTGACCGAGAAGTTTCTCGAAACCGGCGAACTGACCGAGGAGGAGATCCTGGACGGGCTGCGGGTCGGGACCATGCGCAATACTTTCACCGCCGTCTTCTGCGGTTCCGCCGCCATGAACATCGGAGTCCAGCAGCTTCTGGACGGGATCTGTGCGTATCTCCCGTCTCCCATCGACCGGACCAAGGCGGCCGGCACCAACCCCAAGAGCAACGAGATCGTCGAGCGGGCCCCGTCCGAGTCCGAGCCTTTTTCCGCCCTGGTGTTCAAGACCACCTCGGACCCCTATACCGGCAAGATTACAATCATGCGAGTCTACTCCGGCGTTCTCAATTCCGATTCCACGACCTACAATTCCACCAAGGACGTGCAGGAGCGGATCGGCCAGATCTACGAGCTGGAAGGGAAGAAGCAGAAGCCGATCAAGCAGGCCGTGGCCGGCGACATCGTGGCCGTTTCCAAGCTGAAGGAGACGGTGACCGGCGACACCCTGTGCGACGAGGCGAAACCGGTCGTCTTTGAGCCGGCCAGGCAGCTTCAGCCGGTGATCTCCTACGCCATCGAGCCGAAAACCAAGGCGGACGAGGACAAGATCCACAATGCCCTCCACAAGATGATCGAGGAGGAGCCGACCCTTGAGTCCCACCGAGATACCCAGACCAAGGAGCTGATCATCTCGGGGATGGGGCAGGTCCACCTGGAGGTGATCGTCGAGAAGATGAAGCGGAAGTTCGGCGTCGATGTCCTCCTCAAGACCCCGAAGGTCCCCTACCTGGAAACCATCCGCGGCAGCGCCAAGGTACAGGGGAAATACAAGAAGCAGTCGGGGGGCCGCGGCCAGTACGGCGACTGCTGGATCGAGATGTCCCCCCGGCCGCGCGGCGAGGGGTACCTGTTCGAGGACAAGATCGTCGGCGGCGTCATTCCCCGCCAGTACATCCCGGCGGTCGACAAGGGTATCCAGGAGGCGTCTGGTGAAGGGTTCCTGGCCGGCTATCCGGTGGTCGACTTCAAGATCGCCCTCTATGACGGCTCGTTCCACACGGTAGACTCCTCCGAAATGGCATTCAAGGTAGCCGGGTCGATGGC
>DATJLB010000155.1:0-2352 GCA_035490915.1 Geobacteraceae bacterium | reverse complement strand
CCACACCCGGCAACCGACAGGACGAGGCATAACAGTGCCCCCGCGGTCGCAACCTTCTTCACGTTCATACTCTTCTCCTTGTAGGGTATTTCCACTCGCCGCTGATGATTCGGTTTTTTCCAACTATCGCAGAGAAATCGGGGCGCTGTCAATATGCCCCGCGAATCTTTGCACACTGTTCACCCAGATTTAAGGCAACTGTAATAGTCGTGCGATATAGTGCGCATCTGCACGATCACCAGGCCAGGTACGGGAACCGAATGACGACAGATACCTCCACCTCCTCCGATCGGGGGGACAAAAGCTTTCGCGCTTACAGCGCGACCAGACGAAACCATTGGGAGACCTTCGCGGCAAAGCTCGACGGGTGGCGCGGGTGGGGCGGCTACTATCACCGCAGGACCGCCGCCCTCTACCGGCTGCTGGTCCCGGAAGGCCTGCGTGTCCTCGACCTCGGCTGCGGGCGGGGGGATCTGCTGGCCGCCCTGAAGCCCGTCCGCGGCGTTGGGGTCGATTTCTCGGCCGCCATGATCGCGGCGGCCCGCGACCGCCATCCGGAGCTGAGCTTCATTACTGCGGACGTCCATGAACTGGCGCTTGACGAGGAGTTCGACGTCATCATCCTCTCCGACCTGGTGAACGACCTGTGGGACGTGCAGCGGGTTTTCCGCCGGATCGCCCCGCTTGCCGCCCCGGGTGCACGGATCATCCTCAACACATACAACCACCTCTGGGAGCAGCCGTTGAAGGGGGCGCAGAAGCTGCGCCTGGCCGCGCCCCTCTTGAACCAGAACTGGCTTACCGTCGAGGACCTGGCCGACCTGCTCGCCCTTGAAGATTTCGAGGTGGTGAAGCGTTTCCAGGAGATCATCTACCCCCTGGCGACCTGGCCCCTCCACCACATCTGCAACAGCTTTCTGGTCAAATTATGGCCATTTCGCCACCTGGCGCTCACCAATTTCATCGTCGCCCGACCCGTCGGAAGGCCCACTCCCGAGCGCGAGCCGGTCGTCTCGGTGATCGTCCCGGCGCGGAACGAGGCGGGGAACATCGCCGAGATCTTCCGGCGGACCCCCGAGATGGGGGGAGGGACCGAGCTGATCTTCGTCGAGGGGGGATCGAGCGACGACACCTATGCGGTCATCGAGCGGGAGATCGCGGCCCGCCCTGACGGCAACTGCCGGCTCTTTCGCCAGACCGGCAAGGGGAAGGGGGACGCGGTCCGGCTCGGCTTCGCCGAGGCCAGGGGAGAAGTCCTGATGATCCTCGACGCCGACATGACCGTCCCCCCGGAAGACCTCCCCCGCTTTTACGAAGCGCTCCGTTCGGGGAAGGGAGAGTTCATCAACGGCGTCCGCCTGGTTTACCCGATGGAGAAGCAGGCGATGCGCTTTCTGAACCTTTTGGGAAACAAGTTCTTCAGCCTCGCCTTCTCGTGGCTCCTGGGGCAGCCGGTCAAGGACACCCTCTGCGGCACGAAGGTGCTCCGGAAGAAGGATTACGAACGGATCGCCGCCGGAAGGAGCTACTTCGGCGACTTCGACCCGTTCGGCGACTTCGACCTGCTGTTCGGCGCGGCCAAGCTGAACCTGAAGATGGTGCAGGTACCGATCCGCTACCGGGAACGGACCTACGGCGAGACCAACATCCAGCGCTTCCGCCACGGGCTCATCCTGCTCCGGATGGTCATGTTCGCGGCGCGGAAGATCAAGTTCACGTAGGATGCAGCCACGCCTGCCACGCACGATGGACCCGGAAGCACTCGACAGCCCGGCGCGGATCGCGGAGATCCGCGCCATCATCGACCGCAAGCCCTCCCTCAAACAGTTCTACCGGGAGATCTACGAGCGGTACGCGGAGTGCCTGGGCCGCTGCCCGTCACGGGGGCTCGCCCTCGAACTGGGGTCGGGCGGGGGGTTCGCCGGAGAACTGGTGCCGGAGCTGATTACCTCCGACGTTCTCCCCTACGAAGGGGTTGACCGGGTGGTGGACGCCACCCGGCTGCCGTTCGGGGATGAAAGCCTCCGCTTCATCGGCATGACCAACGTCTTTCACCACATCCCGGACGTCGAGCGGTTTTTCCGGGAGGCGGAGCGCTGCCTCGCGACCGGCGGCAGGATTTTCATCGTAGACCAGCACCCGGGGTTCATCAGCCGGCCGCTCCTGAAATACCTGCACCACGAGCCGTACGCCCCCGACGTCGAAGAATGGCGCTTCGCCACGACCGGCCCCCTCTCCGGAGCGAACGGCGCCCTCCCCTGGATCGTCTTCGTCCGGGACCGGGAGCGGTTCGCCCGGCTTTTCCCCAGGCTGCGCGTGGTCTGCTACCGTCCCCATACTCCGCTGCGCTAC
>DATJLB010000154.1:0-4988 GCA_035490915.1 Geobacteraceae bacterium | reverse complement strand
CTGCGCGGCCGGGGGGGAGCCGGGTTTCCGACCGGGAAGAAGTGGTCGTTCGTGCCGCGCGACCTCCCCGGTCCGCGCTGGCTGATCTGCAACTGCGACGAGATGGAGCCCGGGACGTACAAGGATCGGGTTCTCCTGGAGGCGAATCCCTGGTCCCTCGTGGAAGGGATGCTCCTCGCTGCCTACGCGCTTGGGGTACGCCACGCCTTCATCTTTATCAGGCGCGGCTACGAAGCACCTGCGGCCAACCTGCGGCGGGCGATAAGCGAGGCGCGGGGGGCGGGGCTCGTCGGTGAGAACATCCTCGGCTTGGGCTTTTCCTGCGACATCGACGTGCACGTCTCCGCCGGCCGTTACATCTGCGGCGAGGAGACCGCACTGATGAACGCCCTGGAGGGACGGCGGGCGAATCCCCGTTCCAAGCCCCCTTTTCCTGCGGTGAAGGGGCTCTGGGGCGGGCCGACGGTGGTGAACAACGTGGAGACCCTGGCGAACATCCCGTACATCATAGCCCAGGGAGCGGAGTGGTTTCGGGCCCTGGCGCGCATCCCCGAGGCGGCCGGGACCAAGCTCTTCTGTGTGAGCGGACATGTGCGGAACACCGCCTGCTTCGAGCTCCCGCTCGGGATCACCCTTGGCGAGGTGATCGACGGCCCGTGCGGCGGGATGAGGCCGGGGAGCCGCTTCAAAGCGTGCATCCCGGGGGGCGCCTCCACCCCTTACCTGACCGCGGCCCACATGGACGTCCCCCTCGACTTCGACACGGTGGCGAAGGCGGGCTCACGCCTCGGCACCGGCGGGATCGTGGTGTTCGACGAGGGAACCTGCATGGTGGCGGCAACCCTGAACCTGACAAAGTTCTACGCCCGCGAGTCGTGCGGCTGGTGCACCCCCTGCCGGGAGGGGCTCCCCTTTGTGCAGGATACGGTTGCCCGGATCGAACGCGGAGAGGGGGAGATGGCGGACATCGACATCCTCCGGGAGCATGTGAAGTACCTCAATAACGCCTTCTGCGCCTTCGCTCCGGGGGCGATGGGGCCGGTGGAGGGGCTTCTGCGGCTGTTCGAGGATGAGATCCGGGAGCATATTGTGAAGAAGAAATGCCCGTTAAAAAGCAATTTTTAGCCACAGAGGGCACAGAGAACACAGAGGGATTATGGGAGATCTTGTCACAGAACGGATTATCGCAGCGGCCATAGAGGTTCATCGCATACTCGGTCCGGGTCTTCTCGAGTCCATTTGTGAAGAGGCGCTTTGTCATGAGTTTTCTTTGCGCAGTTTACACTTCGAGCGACAAAAAGAAATCGATGTCCTATACAAGGGCAAGGTTATCAAAGGACAGCGCCTTGATCTTGTTGTCAACAATGAGGTTATCGTTGAAATCAAATCAGTGCGGAAACTTGATGAAGTCTTCTCTGCCCAAGTACTTTCATATCTAAAAAGCACTGGTCTCAAGAAAGCACTTTTGATCAACTTCGGCCAAGAGCGGTTAACCGATGGGGTAAAAAGATTTTCTCTGTGACCTCTGTGTCCTCTGTGGCAAAAAGGTTTTATGCCTAAACTTGTAATCGACAACATCGAGGTGGAAGTCCCCCCCGGCACCAACGTCCTGGAGGCGGCGAAGAAGGTCGGGATCTGGATCCCCCACTTCTGCTATCACCCTGCCCTCGGCTCGGTGGGTGCCTGCCGGCTCTGCGCCATGCGGTTTCTGGAGGGGCCGGTGAAGGGGATCCAGATGTCGTGCATGGTTCCAGCCCAGGACGGGATGGTGGTCTCCACCACCGACGGCGATGCGGCGCGGATGCGGAGCCTCGTCATCGAGTGGCTGATGACCAACCACCCGCATGACTGCCCGGTCTGTGACGAGGGGGGAGAATGCCTTCTCCAGGACTACACCGTTGCCGGGGGGCACGGCATACGAAGGTACCGGGGGAAGAAACGGACCTTCCTTCCCCAGTACCTCGGTCCCCATATCGAGCACGAAATGAACCGCTGCATAGAGTGCTACCGCTGTGTCCGCTTCTACCAGGATTTTGCCGGCGGGACCGATTTCGGCGTGCTCGGGAGCGCACGGCGGGTCTACTTCGGCAGGTTCGAGGAGGGTGCGTTCGCATCCCCCTTCTCCGGCAACCTCGTGGACATCTGCCCGACCGGGGTCTTCACCGACAAGACCGCCCGCTTCCGGGCCCGTTATTGGGATTATGAGATGGCTCCCTCGGTCTGCCCCCACTGCTCGCTCGGGTGCAACACCGTTCCGGCGGCCCGCTATCGGGAGCTCTTGAAGACCATTGCCCGCGAGAACCACGCGGTGAACGGCTGGTTCATCTGCGACCGGGGGCGGTTCGATACCGGCGCGGTTAACGATCCGGCGCGTCCCCGCACGCCGCTGGTGGCCAGCCGGGAGACGACCTGGGACGAGGCGTTGGATGCCTTTCTTCTCCGGACCGGCGAGATCATCGCGCAACACGGCAAGGGGAGCCTGGCGGTAGTCGGCTCGTCGCGCCTGGCGCTGGAGGGGGCGGCCCTTCTGCCGCAGCTCGCAGCCCTTCTGGGGGACGGTTCGCTCTGTTATTTCGCAGACGACGAGGAGCAATGGCGGGCTGCCGCGGCGGCTTTCCTCCTGGAGAAAGGCAACGCGGCTTCCATGGCCGACGTGCGGGGGGCGGGCTGCATCGTGATCGTCAACAGTGACCTCCGGGAGGAGGGGCCGATGATGCTCCTCGCAGTGCGCGAGGCATGGCGGAATGGGTCGCCGGTATTCCTGGTGGGGGACCACTCTCCGCTCGACCAGGTCCGGGTCATCTCCGTCGAGGCTATACAACTCAGCATACCGGAAGAGGTCCCGCTGGGGATCTTCGAGAATGCGGTGGTCATCTGCGGCACACGGCACAACACTCCGGACGCCATCGAGAATCTTGCCCGGGCCGAGGCAAAGCTCGCCTGCCTCACGTCAGGCCCCAATGCCTGCGGGGCGGCCATCCTGGCGCGGGAGCACGAGACCGCCTCGCTTGCCGAGGCGGTCGCCGCCGGCACGGTCAAAGGGGTCGTCGCCGTTGAGGCGGACATTCCGCCGGAACTTCTGGACGCCCTCCCGCTGGTGGTTGCCCTCGACCGGCTGCCGACCGACCTCGTGAAACGGGCCGACATCGTCTTTCCTACCACTGCCTGGGTGGAGATGGACGGGACGTACGTGAACTTCGAGGGGAGGGCACAGCGCTTTCGGAAAGCTATGGCTCCAGGTTTCCCGATCAAGGGGCTCCCGGCCCGCTTCCACGCCTCCGCCGACAAGCCGGCACCGTTCCATCCGCCTCGGGTGCACCGGAAAGAGCCACCCGGCGGCGACCTCCGGCCGGCCTGGCGGGTGATCGGGGACATCATCGAGCGGCTCGGCGGCGAAAGGATCGAGGAGCCGCTCGCCGGAAGATGGGAGAAGCTGCGGGACCTCTGCCCGGAAGGGGAGGGGGAGCGGGTCATATGAACAGCCAGGCCATCGACATCCTCCTGTTTGCCGTCAAGCTCGGCATCGTGTTTTTCGTGGTCCTCACCCTGGCGGCCTACCTGGTCTTCGCCGAGCGGCGCATCCTTGCCTGGATCCAGGACCGCAAGGGCCCTAACCGGGTGGGACCGTGGGGGCTGTTGCAGCCTCTGGCCGATCTGATCAAGCTCCTCACCAAGGAGGATTTCCGGCCCGTGGGGGCGGACCGGTGGCTCTTCTACCTTGCTCCGGCGATGGCGGCCGTCCCCGCCATCATGACCTTTGCCGTGATCCCGTTTGGTGCGCCACTGAAGCTCCTCGGGAGGGAGGTGCCGCTCCAGGTGGCGGACGTGAACGTGGGGCTCCTCTTTTTCATGGCGCTCTCCTCCATCGCCGTTTACGGCGTCGCCCTTGGCGGGTGGGCCTCCAACTCCAAGTACGCGCTCCTCGGTTCCATCCGGGGGCTTGCCCAGCTCATCTCGTACGAGCTCTCCATGGGGCTGTCGCTTGTGCCGACGGTGATGCTCGCCCGCTCGTTCCGCCTTTCCGACATCGTCAACGCCCAGGCCGGCGGGTGGTTCGTCCTCGACCAACCGCTCGCCTTCGTCATCTTCCTGATCAGCATCGCCGCGGAGTGCAAGCGGGTCCCCTTCGATATCCCGGAAGCGGAGGGGGAACTGGTGGCGGGGTTTCATACGGAATACTCCGGGATGCGCTTCGGCCTTTTCTTCGTCGGGGAATACATCAACATCATCGTTCTGGGAGGGCTGGCCGCGACGTTTTTCCTCGGCGGCTGGCGCGGGCCGATGTTGCCGCCGCCCTTCTGGTTTTTCCTCAAGGTGCTCGGCTTTGCCTTCCTGTTCATCTGGGTGAGGGGGACCCTGCCGAGACTCAGGTATGACCAATTGATGCACTTTGGATGGAAAGTGTTGACTCCCCTGGCATTGCTCAATATACTAGTGACCGGTTGGTGGCTCACCTTGCGATAGGCACAACGTCACATGTAGCATGCTCCCTCTGCTGGGAGGCCTTTGGGTCGCGAATCCGGAGTTTAGGTCTTGCATACCGTTTCATGGCGTCTCACGGACATCTTTCAAGAAAGGGGTACGGGCCAATGGAGAGAGTAACAGGGACAGCAAGCGTGATCGAAAAGGGGGAACGGATGATGAACGTGAATGCAAAGGACAGATACGGGCACACGCCACTGATGGAGGCAGCGAAGACCGGTAACGTCGAGGCGGTCAAGGACCTGCTCAATCGCGGGGCCGATCTGGAGGCAAAGAGCGACAAGGGGAAGACGGCTCTCCACTACGCGGCGGCTAACGGTTATGTGGAAATCGTCAATCTTCTCCTGGAGAATGGAGCTGTCGTAGACGCCCGCGACAGAGACTGGCATACCCCCCTGATGCTGGCAGCCATTTATGGCTGCAACCATACCGTTCAATCCCTCGTTACCCACGGCGCGGACGTCAGTGCGAAAACTCTTGTCGGTAACACCGCCATGATCTATGCA
>DATJLB010000153.1:0-16508 GCA_035490915.1 Geobacteraceae bacterium | reverse complement strand
GCCGTCAACCGGCGTTTTTCTGCAGTGTATCATCCAGGGAGCGGGGGCAACCGGATAGGATTCACGTCCGGATTGCCGTGCTACGCCCCAAAACGTGATAAGCTCCATTTACGGTCATTGAACCGCTCCCACCGGGCCGTCTGCAATATTGCCATAATATGATAAAATGTAAACATACGATAAATAGTGGCAGCGCGAGGTGATTCGATGCGTGAACACTGTGGTTTTGAACGTTTTCGCGGCAGCTTGAACGCCAGGCGCCTGGCTCGCCTTGCGGCGAAGGTTGTCCTCTGTTCCGGCGGGGTGCTCCTGCTGGCATTCCTGGTCGTGGCCGGTCCGTCCCCGTCCTCTGCCCAGGTTTCCGTGGGGATTTCGGTGGCCTACGCTCCCCCGGCGCTTCCCGTTTACGTCCAGCCCGTCTGCCCCGGGCCCGGATATATCTGGACCCCCGGCTACTGGGCCTGGGACCCGGCCTTTGGTTACTACTGGGTGCCCGGCACCTGGGTGCTGGCCCCCTATACGGGTTGGCTCTGGACCCCCGGCTACTGGGGCTGGAGCAACGGCGTGTATGTCTGGTACGAAGGGTACTGGGGACCGGTGGTAGGCTTCTACGGCGGCATCAATTACGGTTTCGGCTACAACGGTCACGGCTACCACGGCGGATACTGGGACCACGGTACGTTCTACTACAACCGCACGGTCAATAATGTAAGGAACACGACCATTACCACCGTATTCAGCAGGCCCGTCCCGAGAAGCGCCACGCCGAGGCGGGTCAGCTTCAACGGTGGCAGCGGTGGCGTCCCCCTTCGGCCCACAGCCGAGCAGCTGGAAGCTGCACGTCACAGGACTTCAGAGCCCATTGCCCTGCAAAGGGAGCACCTCCAGGCAGCGCGCCGTGATCCGGTGCTGCGGGCGTCTGCCAACCAGGGCCGGCCCGCCATTGCCGCCACACCGCGGCCGGGTGCATTCAGCGGTGCCGGCGTGGAGCGCGCCATCCGGGCAGGGGCGCCGTACAAGTCTTCGCCTACCCCCCCGGGCATGCGTGAGAGGGGTGGTGGGCGGGCCGGCCTGGAGGAGCGTCGCCCTGTCACTCCGCCCAGAGGCGAGCCTCATGCAGCGCCCGTGTCCCGGGGTGCGCAGGAACGGCCCGCGTACGGACCTGGCGAGCCGCGTCGCGAACGGCCGAGCCCGCGCGCCGTTCATCCGCCCGCTGAATACCGCCAGGCGCCGGCCGAATACCGCCGGGCGCCGGCTCCCCACGTGGCGTCACCGAGGGAAGCACCACCAGCGCAGCCGCGGCAGGATGCGGCACCTCGCCCACCGCGGGAAGGGGAGCGGCGCGAAGAGGGAGCGCCCCGCCCGTAAGCCGGCTCAGATTTTGCCTGACGTCATGCGCCTGTCAGAGGAGCTGCCGTACGGCCGCCAGCACCGCTCCATAGTCTGGCTCCTGGGTCACTTCGGGCACATGCTGGATGTAGCGGATGATGTTGCTGCGGTCCAGGACGAAGATGGAGCGGGAAAGGAGTTTCAGCTCGTCTATGAGGACACCGTAGGCGAGTCCGAAGGAGCGGTCACGGTAGTCGGAGAGGGTCACCACTCTGTCGATCCCTGCCGCCCCGCACCACCTCTTCTGGGCGAAGGGGAGGTCGAGGCTTACGGTGAGCACCGCCACGTCTCCCGGCAGATCCGCCGCTTCCTGGTTGAAACGCCGGGTTTCGGTATCGCAGACCGGTGTGTCGAGCGAAGGGACGGCGCTGATGATCTTGATCTTTTTTCCGTACGTTGCCAGGTTGACCGGAGCAAGGGCGTTATCCACCACGGAGAAATCGGGAGCCGCGTCCCCCATCGTTAGCTCTGGCCCTACGAGTGTCACCGGATTGCCCTTGAAAGTGATTTTTGGCATGTACCCTCCTTGCAGAATAGTTTTGTGAAAGTTTAAGCGATCCGGCATGGAATGCAAGCATAACCGTGCTGCCAGGCTGGAAGTGGGTGATGCCGGGAAAGTGTCCGGCATGCACGGCAGTCAAACGAGCAGGTGTTGTCTGTGAGGCGGCCATGTCCAGGTCAGGCACAAGGGGCGATCCTTTTCGAGTCAAGAGCGGCAGGGGAAAAGCCGGCGGCAGGGTCTACAGCGTCGACAGATGGGTGCTGCGCACGTTTCTCCACGCCATGGGGGATCCCCCGATATTTGCCGCGCTCTGGGACGGGAAGGACGTCGTGCGTGCCGGTGCTGCAACCGGTGTCGGCATGGTGATTCATGACCGTGCCACCCTCTGGCGGCTCGTCACGAACCCCCTGCTGAACTTTGGTGACGATTACAGTGCTGGTCGTATCGAGGTTGCAGGGGGGATGGTGGCGTTCATGGCGGCCATCTATCGGGTCATGGGTGGTGGAGCCCGGCGCTTTCAGCGCACCGTCTATCACCGGAAGCATCCGGACCGGAACTCGCTTTCGGGGTCGCGCAGCAATATCCATCATCATTACGACATCGGCAACGACTTCTACCGGTTGTGGCTCGACCGGGAAATGCTCTATACCTGCGCCTATTTTCCCCACCCCGGGGCGACCCTGGAAGATGCCCAGATCGCCAAGATGGATCTGGTCTGCCGGAAGCTTCGGCTGAAGGCCGGACAGACCGTGGTGGAAGCAGGATGCGGCTGGGGGGCGCTGGCACGCTACATGGCCGGCCACTACGGGGTCACCGTCAGGGCATACAACATCTCCCGCGAGCAGATCGTCTATGCGCGGGAAAGAGCGAAGGTCGACGGCCTTTCCGGGCTGGTCGACTATGTCGAGGATGACTATCGCACCATAAGGGGGCGCTTCGACGCTTTCGTCTCCGTCGGGATGCTGGAGCACGTGGGACCCGCCCACTACCGGGAACTCGGCAGGGTCATCGACCGTTGCCTTGAGGAGCAGGGGCTCGGCCTGATCCACTCCATCGGGCAGAACGTTCCGGATCCGATGAGCCCGTGGCTGTTGAAGCGGATTTTCCCCGGCAGTTATCCCCCCACCCTGCGGGAAATGATGGACGTTTTCGAGCCGTCGGGCTTCTCCGTTCTGGATGTGGAAAATCTCCGCCTGCACTATGCGAAGACCCTGGAACACTGGCTGGAGCGTTTCGAGGAGAACAGGGAGCGGATCGAGGCGATGTTCGATACCGCTTTCGTCCGGGCCTGGCGTCTCTACCTCTCCGCCGCCATCGCTAATTTTACCGTCGGCAAACTGCAGCTGTTCCAGGTCGTGTTCGCCCGCTCGGACAACAACCGGATTCCCTGGACGCGTTCCCATCTTGCCGACGCACGGGGTGATGCCTGATGGAAGCCTGCGAGGTCCTGATCGTCGGTGGCGGGCCTGCCGGCTCGACCTGTGCCGGCAGGCTCGGGGAGGCGGGGCTCGACGTACTGCTCATCGATTCGTGCGTATTCCCGCGGGACAAGCCATGCGCAGGCTGGATCACTCCGGTGGTGCTGGAAACGCTGGCGATCGATCGCGACGATTATCGCCGGGGGCGCGTGCTTCAGGAGATCCGCGGGTTTCTGACCGGCGTGATGCAGGGGCCCGAGGTCGTTACCCGGTACGACCGGACCGTCAGCTACGGTATCCGGCGCTGCGAGTTCGACCACTTTCTCCTGGAGCGCTGCGCCGTCCGCCAGCGGCTCGGCGAGCCGGCAGTCACGATTGAGCGGAATGGCGGAGAGTGGCTCGTTAACGGGCGGATCAGGGCGCGGCTCGTGGTGGGGGCCGGCGGCCATTTCTGCCCCGTGGCGCGTCACCTGGGGGCAAGGATCGGCGCCGAAGAGGTGATCGTTGCCCAGTCAGCCGAGTTTGCGCCTGCCGGTGACCCCGAAAGGCTGGGGCTGATCCGGGACGATACGCCGGAGCTGTTTTTCAGCCGGGATATGAAGGGGTACGGGTGGATCTTCCGGAAGGGGGAGTTCCTGAACGTCGGCTTCGGCCGGATGGACCGGGCAGCCTTCGGCCGGCAGATGGGGGAGTTCCGCACGTTTCTCGAAAGGCGGGGAGTGGCGCCCGGCGCCGGCGTGCAGTACCGGGGGCATGCCTACCGCGCCTGGCAATATCAGGGAGAGCGCTCTCGGGTCGGCGACGGTCTTATGCTGATAGGGGATGCGGCGGGGCTGGCCCATCCCCACAGCGGCGAAGGCATCCTGCCGGCGGTTGAATCGGCCCTTCTCGCTGCGCAGACCATCGTGGCGGCCAAGGGGGATTACAGGCGCGATAAGCTGGGACCCTACGTCGCCCGTTTGCGCGAGCGGTACGGGAGGGGGTGGGAATTCCCGATGCCATCAGGGCTTATAGGTTACATCGGGGCGAGGCTTCTCGCGAACCCCTCGTATGTTCGTCACATGGTCCTCGACCGCTGGTTCCTCCATGCCGGACAGAAGGTTCTTTCCCTGGCGCCGGAATAGTCGCTTTCATCGTCAGGAGCTGCACCGAAAGCAATTGTTGACATTTGTACATTAATAGGCCATTATTTTATTTATCCGAGCATTCATACAACTTGATGGTAGACGATAATACTCAACCGTCCGCGAGGGCGGGGCGGAAAGCCTATTGGGTCTCACTGAGACAGCCGGGTTGCCGAAATGTCATCGTTATCTGCGTCGATATTTCAGCCCCGGCTGTTCTGTTTCCACTGCGGCCGGCGGAGGGGGCAGGGTATGAGGCGAAACAGGCATTTCAAGAGCGATCTCATCCGCATTATCGGAATCGGTGCCACTCTCATCCTTCTTGGCTATCTCCTCGATCGTGTCATCACTGCCACAGCATCCCCCGCTTTCAGCGAACCAGCCGTACGATTTGCCTATCTGGGCATGCAGGGGCTGTTCATTGTGTACGTCTCCGGCCTTTTGGCAAAGCGGCAACATATGGAGCAGGCGCTGGCGAAGTACCAGGCCGGCATGGACGCCTCGATAGACGGCGTCTTCATCCTCGACAAACGGTTCGAGTGCGTATACCTGAACGGAGCCCAGGCGAGGCTGCATGGGTACGATTCCTATGTCGAGATGCTCGGCAGGACTTGGCGCCTCTTCTACGGCGACGACGAAATACGGAGGTTCGAAGAGGAGGTGTTCCCCGTCCTCGCCGCAAAAGGTGAATGGCGCGGCGAAGCGGTCGGCAGGAAACGGGACGGGAGCACCTTTCCCCAGGAGATCTCCCTTACGGCCATAGACCAAAACAGCCTGGTCTGCATCGTGCGGGACATAACGGAGCATAAGAAGTTTGAGCGAGAGCTGGAACGCAAGGCGAGGGAACTGGAGGGGGCGAACAGGGAGTTGGAGGCGTTCGGCTATTCGCTCACCCACGATATCCGGACCCATCTCACCCGCTCATGCACGGCGGCCCAGCTTTTGCGGGACGATTACGGTGCGTCCCTGGATGAAAACGGTCGTTACCTGGCCAACACCGTTTACAATGCAACCTGGGATATGGAAAGGCTGATCAAGGACATGATGGTCCTGTCCCGTATCGTTCGGAACGAGCTCAATCGCGAGGCGGTGGACCTGAGCGGTGTGGCCCGCGGGATTGCAGCGGCGCTGATACAGGCCGACCCGGACCGGCGGGTCGAGTTCGCCATTGCCCCCGATCTGGTCGCTGTCTGCGATCCCCGCCTGCTCAAAGTTGTCATCGACAACCTCTTCCGCAACGCCTGGAAGTACACCGGCATGACTCCGGAAGCCCGCATCGAGTTCGGTTCGACCGTGGGCGCCGGCACGCAGGCCTTCTTTGTCCGGGACAACGGCATAGGTTTCGACATGAAGGACGCAGAGAAGCTCTTCCTGCCATTTAAAAGGCTCCAGAATGCGAAAGTATTCCCTGGGTCCGGAATTGGGCTGGCCACGGTAGAGCGGATCGTCCGGCGCCACGGAGGAGAAGCGTGGGGCGAAGGGGAGGAGGGGAAGGGAGCGACCTTCTATTTCACTCTGCCGGAATAGCGGAACGTAAGCGTCGATTTCCCCTCTCCCTGAGGAACCCGGCCAGGATCGACCCCGTGTGTGACCCCTTCCGGCGCCGGGCGACATCTTCCGGCGTTCCCGCTGCGACGACCCGGCCACCGTGGTTTCCTCCTTCGGGGCCGAGGTCGATGATCCAGTCCGCCTCGGCGATGACGTCCAGGTTGTGCTCGATGACGACCACCGTGTTGCCGGCGGCCACCAGGCGGTGGAGCACCCTGACCAGTTTTTCCACGTCCGCCATGTGGAGGCCGATCGTCGGCTCGTCGAGGAGGTACAGGGACCGGGTGCCGGCGGCGGCCGAATCGACCGGCTTCGCCTTGGCGAGCTCGGTGACGAGCTTGATCCGCTGCGCCTCCCCCCCCGAGAGGGTCGGGCTCTGCTGGCCGAGGCTCAGATAGCCGAGCCCCACGTCCCGGAGGATCTGCAACGGGTGGTGGACGGCGCGGACCGGGGCGAAGAACTCCGCTGCCTCGTCCACGCTCATCCGGAGGACTTCTCCGATGCTCTTTCCCTTGTAGCGGACCATGAGGGTCTCGGGGGTGAACCTCGCTCCTCCGCAGACCTCGCACGGTACCTTCACGTCCGGGAGGAAGCTCATCTCGATGGTCTTTACCCCCTGTCCCTCGCACTCCCCGCAGCGCCCCTCGGCGACATTGAAGGAGAAGCGGGACGCCCCGTACCCCCGCATCCGCGCCTCGGGGGTCCCGGCGAACAGCTTCCGGATGGCGTCCCAGATACCGACGTAGGTGGCGGGGCAGGAGCGGGGGGTCTTGCCGATGGGGGTCTGATCCACCTCCAGGACGCGGCCGACGTTTTCCCACCCCCGGATATCCCGGCACCCCCGCAGGGACGCACGGCCGTGCATCTCACCCCGTTCCCTTTTCTCCGAAAGAAGGATGTGCAGGTTCCGGTGGAGCACCTCCCGGACGAGCGTGCTCTTCCCGCTCCCTGACACGCCGGTGACGCAGACCAGGCGCCCGAGGGGAACGGCGACCCGGACATCCTGCAGGTTGTGGAGGGAGGCGCCGACCACCTCCAGGGCCTTCTCCTCCCTGGCCGGGCGTGGGCGCCGCTCCGCCATGGGGTGCCGCAGCGGAGACGCCAGGAAGCGGCCGGTGACGGATGCCGGGTTCCCCATCACCTCCTCCAGGCTCCCCTGCGCCACCACTTCGCCGCCGTTCACCCCGCCCCCCGGCCCGAGGTCGATCAGGTGCTCGGCCCGGCGGATGGTCTCCTCGTCGTGCTCCACCACGACCACCGTGTTTCCCTTTCCCTCCAGCTTCCGGAGCGTCTCAAGGAGCATCCGGTTGTCCCGGGGGTGGAGGCCGATGGTCGGTTCGTCCAGGATGTAGCAGACCCCGCGCAGGTTCGACCCGAGCTGGGCCGCAAGCCGGATCCGCTGCGCCTCGCCGCCGGAGAGGGTGGGGGCCGCCCGGTCGAGGGAGAGGTAGTCGAGCCCGACCTCCGTGAGGAAGGAGAGCCGTGCCGCGATCTCCTCGCGGATGTCACGGGCGATGGCCGCCTCGCGCCCCTCCAGCCGCAGCGACCCGAAGAAAGCCCCCGCCTCCGCCACGGAAAGGGCACCGAGCTCGGCGATGTTCCGCTCCCGGAAGCGGACCGCGAGCGCCTCGGGGTTGAGCCGTTTCCCGTGGCAGGCGGGGCAGGCCCGTTCCTCTCCCTCCCACCATGCGTTCCACCAGATCTCTTCCCCCGTCTGCTCCTCGTCGAAGCCCGGGAGGACGAGCCCGGTGCCGTAACAGCGGGAGCACCAGCCGTGTCGGGAGTTGTAGGAGAAGAGGCGCGGGTCCGGCTCGGGGAAGCTTCGGCCGCAGGAGGGGCAGGAGCGCACGGTGGAAAAGAGGAGCGACTCTGCTTCTGCGGCGGCATCAGCTTCGGCGACGCGAACCGTCCCCTTGCCGAAGGCAAGGGCGCGGTCGAGGAGTTCCCGCAGTTCCTCTTCACGTTCCGGGGCCGCCTCGACCGTGCCGACCGGGAGCTCGATGGTGTGTTCCCGGAACCGGTCGAGGCGCGGCCAGGAGTCGGTGGGGGTGGTGACGCCGTCGACCCGCAGGGTGTCGAACCCCTTACCCTTCGCCCATTTTGCCAGGTCGGTGTAGTACCCCTTGCGGGCGGTGACGAGCGGGGCGAGGAGGAGGACGGTGCGACCGCGGAGGTCGCGCAGGAGCCGGGCCACGATGGCGTCCGGCGTCTGGGGGGAGATCGGGACGCCGCAGTCGGGGCAGTGCTGCACCCCGAGCTTCACGAAGAGGAGCCGGAGGAAGTGGTGGATCTCGGTCATCGTGGCGACGGTGCTCTTGCGACCTCCGCGGCTCGTGCGCTGTTCGATCGCCACCGTGGGGGGGATGCCGGCGACCGCGTCCACGTCGGGGCGGGAGGCGGGCTGGACGAACTGGCGGGCGTAAGCGTTGAGGGATTCGAGGTAGCGCCGCTGCCCCTCCGCGAACAGGATGTCGAAGGCGACCGTGCTCTTGCCGGAGCCGGAGACGCCGGTGATGACCGTGAACCGGTCCCGCGGGATGGTGATGTCGACGTTCTTCAGGTTGTGCTCCCTCGCATTGCGGATGCAAATGACGTCCTCGCAGCCGGGAATGGTGATGGAGGGAGCGCTTTCCTTTTTCCGCGGGGCGCGGAGCGCTGCCACCCCCGCCGCGTAGTCCTGCAGCGCGCGCCCCGTATGGCTCTCCCGGCATTTCACGATATCCTGCGGGGTGCCGGCGAAGAGGAGCCGTCCGCCGTCGTCCCCTCCTTCGGGGCCGAGGTCGATCAGCCAGTCGGCGGCTCCGATCACGTCCAGGTTGTGCTCGATCACCACCAGGGAGTCCCCGGCGGCGAGGAGGCGGCGGAAGGCGGCGAGGAGGCGGGAGATGTCCTCGAAGTGGAGCCCGGTGGTCGGCTCGTCGAAGAGGAACAGTGACCGGTGATCGGTGATCGGTGAACCGGACAAACCCCTTGAAACCCCAGACTTGGCCAGGTGGCCGGCGAGCTTCAGCCGCTGGGCCTCGCCACCGGAGAGGGTCGGCACCGGCTGGCCGAGCCGGAGGTACGTGAGCCCCACCGCTTCGAGCGGTTCCAGCCCCCGCAGGACTTCCGGGCGGTCGGCGAAGAAGGAGGCCGCCTCGGCGACCGTCATCTCCAGCACGTCGGCGACGGAGGCCGGTTTTCCGCCGCCGGCGGGAACGATGGTCACCTCCAGCACCTCGGGGCGGTACCGGCGGCCGTCGCAGTCGGGGCAGCGGAGAAAGACGTCGGAGAGAAACTGCATCTCCACCCGCTCGAAACCGTTCCCACCGCAGGTGGGGCAACGCCCCCCTCCCGTGTTGAAGCTGAAGGTGCCGGCGGTGTAGCCGCGCTCCTTTGCCGCCGGTTCCGCGGCGAAGAGCTTCCGGATCGCGTCGAAGGCACCCACGTAGCTCGCAGGGTTGGAGCGGGTGGTCTTCCCGATGGGGGACTGGTCGACGAGGATTACCTCGCCGATCAGCTCGCTTCCCCGGATGGTGCCGTGCTCCCCCGGTTGCTCGGTCGGCTTCCCCTTCAGCTTCAGGAGCCCCCGGTGCAGGACCTCCTGCACCAGCGTCGATTTACCCGAGCCGGAGACACCGGTGATGCAGACCAGCCGGTTCAGCGGGACCCGGACGTCGATCCCCTTCAGGTTGTGAGCGGTGGCGCCGACGATCTCCAGCGCACCCGCCTTCGATGGGCGTTTCCGTGGGGCGGGAGATCCCGCTTCGAGCGTTTTTCGCCCTGAGAGATAGGCGCCGGTAAGGGAGCGCTTCGCCCGGAGAAGCGCAGCGGGGGTGCCGAAGAAGATCACCTCCCCCCCGTTCTCGCCGGGGCCGGGGCCGAGGTCGACGATCCGGTCCGCCGCCAGCATCACCTGCGGGTCATGCTCCACGACGAGGAGGGAGTTCCCCGCGTCGCGCAGGCGGCGGAGCACTCCGATCACCCGCCCCATGTCGCGGGGGTGGAGGCCGATGGAGGGCTCGTCCAGGACGAACAGGGTGTTGACGAGGGAGGTGCCGAGCGCCGTGGTCAGGTTGATCCGCTGCACCTCCCCCCCCGAGAGGGTTCGGGACTGGCGGTCGAGGGTGAGGTAGGAAAGCCCCACCTCGGTGAGATAGCCGAGCCGGGTGCGAATCTCCCGCAGGAGGAGCTCCGCCGCCTCGTCGAGCGGGGCGGGGAGCCGCAACGCCTGGAAGAACGCGAGGCACCGGTCGATGGGGAGGAGCATTACGTCGTGGATGGTGAGCCCCGGGAGCGTTCGGAGGAGGTGGTCGGGGAAGGACGTCCCTTCCGGGCGGAACCGCAGCGCGGGGTCGAGCACCCGGTCCGCCTCCGTGCGGGTCCCGAGCCGCCAGAGGAGCGCGTCCGGCTTGAGGCGCGCGCCGCCACAGACGGGGCAGTGGGTGTAGGCGCGGTATTTTGAGAGGAGGACCCGGATGTGCATCTTGTAGCTCTTGGTCTCCAGCCAGGCGAAAAAGCGCCTCACGCCGTACCAGAGCCCCTCCTCCCACGATCCTTCCCCTTCCAGGACCCACTCCCGCTCCTGCAGGGAAAGCTCGCGCCAGGGTCGATTGACCGGGACCTTCCGTTTTTTGGCGAAGCGGATCAGGTCGTCCTGGCACTCCCGGTAACTCTCCCCCTGCCAGGGGCGGACCGCCCCCTCCGCCAGGCTCTTCGCTTCGTCCGGCACCACCAGGCCGTAGTCGACACCGATCACCCGGCCGAAGCCGCGGCAACTGCCGCAGGCGCCAATGGGGGAGTTGAAGGAGAAGAGGTTCGGCTGGGGGTCCTGGTAAGCGATGTCGCAGTCGGCGCAGTGGAGCTCGCTGGAGAAGCGGAACGGCTCCCCCGGTACCCCGGCCGCGTCGAGGGGGTAGACCGTGACCCTCCTCCGGCCGACGCGGAGCGCCGCCTCCACCCCTTCCACGAGACGGGGGCGGTTATCGGCGGAGAGCCGCGTCCGGTCCTGTATGACCTCGAGCACCCCCTCCTCCTCCCGGTGAATGCGGGTGTACCCCTGGGCGGCAAGAAACCCCTTCACCTCGTCGGCGGTGAAATTGGCCGGCACCGGCACGGGGAAGGTGAGGAGGAGGGGGGTCCCCTCGTCCGCCTTTTCCAGAAGCCGTTCGACGACGGAGTCGGGGGTGTCGCGCTCCACTCTCCCTCCGCACTCCCGGCAGTAGAGGCGGGCGCCCCGGGCAAAGAGGAGCTTCAGGAAGTCGGTCAGCTCGGTCATGGTCCCGACCGTGGAGCGGGAGGTGCGGACCGGGTTCGTCTGGTCGATGGCGATGGCGGGGGGGATCCCGTCGATCCGGTCGGCGTGGGGGCGGTCCATCCGTTCCAGGAACTGGCGGGCATACGGGGAGAAGGTCTCCACGTAGCGGCGCTGTCCCTCCGCGTAGACCGTGTCGAAGGCGAGGGACGACTTCCCCGAGCCGGAAACTCCCGTCACCACGATCAGTTCCCCGAGGGGGAGGTCGATATCGACCCCCTTCAGGTTGTTCTGCCGTGCGCCCCGTATGGAAATGGATGCGTGTGCCATGCGGCGTCAAGTATACCAGCGAAGGGAAGGTATGGCGAGCTTTTGAGCGCAGGAAAGAGCATCCCGTACCCCCCGTTTGTGCTATAATGAAATCACTGAAAAGAAACCGTATGTCATTACGGAAAGGAGGATTCAACCATGGCAAGCAAGGCCACATACAGCATGGTGACCCCCTCCGACTGCGCCGTTGCACTGATAGATTACCAGCCAGCGATGTTCTCGGGGGTCCATTCCCATGATCGTACAACCATCGTCCAAAACGTCCAGATCCTCGCCAAGGCCGCCAAGCTCTTCAAGGTGCCCACGATCCTGTCGACGGTTGCCGCTGAAAGTTTCAGCGGCGCGATGATCCCGGAAGTGACGGACATTTTTCCCGGCCAGACGCCTATCGACCGGACGTCCATCAACGCCTGGGTCGACCGGAATTTCAAGGCGGCGATTGAGAAGACGGGGCGCAAGAAAATCGTCGTAGCCGGCCTCTGGACCGAGGCGTGTGTCCTGTTCCCCACCATCGACCTGCTCCTGTCCGGATACGAGGTCTACGTCCCCACCGACGCCTGCGGCGACGTAACCGGCGAGGCCCACGAGCGGGCGGTGCAGCGGCTCGTCCAGGCGGGGGCCGTTCCCTTGACCACCCTGCAGTTCATGTTCGAGTTACAGCAGGATTGGGCGCGAGGCGAGACTTACAACGGCTGCATGGAGATCATGAAGGCCCATTCGCCGTACGGCATCGAGGTCCGGTTCGTCAAGGAATTTCTCGGCGGGCACGGCGAAGGTGAGAAGCTGCGCCGGGCGGCCTAACAGCCGCCGGTAGCTGAAGACACAAGACACAAGGAAGGGGTGAGGCGCCGCAAGGCGCACGGCATATGCAGGGACAAGGGGCACGGCTTTCCGACGACCGTCAGGAAAGCCGTGCCCTTTTTTATCGGATCACCCTCCCGCCCACGAAAATCTTCCACATTTTTTTTCGCCCGAAAATCGGCTACGTGCCAACAGATTACTCCGCTGGATCGAACATTGATGCCGGTTTCAGCCTCGGTTGACTTCCCTGAAAACAGTTGTAAACAGTACCTCATGACCAGGGAGCGCATGCTGAAAAGAAAGGAGACCCCATGCCTACGATCACGACCAAGGACGGCACGCAGATATATTACAAGGAGTGGGGGAGCGGACAGCCCGTGGTCTTCAGCCATGGCTGGCCGCTCTCCGCCGATGCCTGGGAGGACCAGATGTTCTTTCTTGCTTCCCGCGGCTACCGCTGCATCGCCCACGACCGCCGCGGCCATGGCCGGTCGAGCCAGCCCTGGGGCGGCAACGACATGGACACCTATGCCGACGACCTCGCGGCGCTCGTCGAAGCCCTCGACCTGAAGGATGCGGTCCATGTCGGCCACTCTACCGGCGGTGGCGAAGTCGCCCGCTACATAGGCCGTCACGGCACGAAGCGCGTCGCCAAGGCCGTGCTGATCGGTGCGGTGCCGCCCCTCATGCTGAAAACGGCCGCCAATCCCGGAGGCACACCGATGGAGGTCTTCGACGGCATCCGTGCCGGCGTTATCAAAGACCGCTCCCAGTTCTTCAAGGACCTGACCATGCCGTTCTACGGCTACAACCGGCCGGGGGCCGAGGTCTCGGAAGGGGTGCGCGACTCCTTCTGGCTCCAGGGGATGATGGCCGGTATGCCCGCATGCTACTTCTGCATCAAGGCGTTTTCGGAGACGGACCAGACCGAGGACCTGAGGAAGATCGACGTCCCGACCCTGATTATCCACGGCGACGACGACCAGATCGTGCCGATCGCCGATTCGGCCCTCCTCTCGGCCAAGCTCGTCACGGGGGCCACGCTGAAGGTCTATCCGGGGGCGCCCCACGGCCTCTGCACGACCCACAAGGACCAGGTCAACGCGGACCTGATCTCGTTCATCAAGGGGTGAACAATGGAGCTTCGGTAAGCATCGGCATTCAGGAGGCCTATCATGGAAAGGCAGGGCAACGCAGCGGCCAGGACCTTCCACTCGGAACTGGAGTACCTCAAATCAATTAACAGTGCCGGCCCTGCCGGTGACCCGCAGATCATCTTCTTGTTGATGGCGCAATACATAAACGCCAACCAGCAGGAGGAAGGAATCGCGTTCTTTGCCTCCTTCCTCGAAACATACGAATCCCGCTTGCCCCCCCCACAGAAGGCCCTCTATCTGGCGGCATCAGGTCTTCTCCGTGCGTCCCATGCCAATCACGTCCCCTTGCTCAAACGCATTGGTTGGGTGAACGACACCATCGACATGCTGGAAACCGCACGAGGGTTATCGAATAACGACATCTTCGTCGTCAGATGGATTACGGGGGTTGTGTATGCACAACTTCCCGACCAGTTTAAAAAGAAAGACGCGGCCCGTGCGGATCTGACCTGGTGTGTGGAGAACATCGCCAAAGCGCCTGATCACGGCTGGCTGCGCGAGGTGTATTATCATCTCGCCCTTGTGCATCACAAGGCCGATGACGACAGGCAAGCAAGAGAGTTTCTCGCATTGAGCGGCTATGACACCTTCGACAAGCACATTATTCTCACTACCCCCTTCGCCGTCAATGCCCGAAAAGGCTTCACGTTTTCCCCCAGGAAAGTGAACGAGATGGTTCCCGGCCGGGTTTTTGCCCTGTCAGGTTTCGAATTTACCGAATTCTATTTCGTTGTTTCTGAAGACAACAGGGAGCTGATCGCCATCGACGCCGGCACGCGACCCGATTCGGTGCAGGACGCCCATGAGCATCTCAAAAACCGGTTTCCCAACCTCCCTCCGTTGACGACGGTCTTCGTGACTCACTCCCACTGGGACCACATCGGTGGCCACCACTATTTTCGACGACTGAATCCCCAGGTGAAATTCTACGCGAGGGAAAATTATGAGCAGGAACTGGATCTGTCCGTAAACGGGCCTCTATCCTTCAGGTATTTCTTCGGGGCCGATTACGACATGAAATTTATCGCCGGCTTCAAACCCGATGTGACCATCGCCGAGCGGACAAACGTAACAGTAGGAGGGAGCCGGTTCGAACTTATCCCCATAGCCGGCGGCGAAACCAGTGACGGGATGATGATCTCCCTTCCCCAGTACTCCGTCCTCTTTGCCGGCGATTTTATCATGCCCTACATCGGTGCGCCTTTCATCGAAGAGGGGAGTATCCCGGGACTCCTCAACACCATCGACCTGATCGTTACCCTGAATCCGAAATATCTCCTGCAGGGTCACGAGCCTTTGACGAGGGTTTTTAACTCTCCGGACGTTCTCGTCAACCTGAAACGACACCTGGGATGGCTTCAACAGGAGACGTTGAACGCCATCCGCAGCGGCATGGATCGGGCGACGATCCATCATCAAAACCTGATTCCGTCATCCATTTCTCAAGAGCCATTGGTTCAGCTCCCCTATCTTCTTCTGCGGGAAAACGTCATCAACCGGCTCTTTGATCAGAATGTCGGCTACTGGAAATCAGATCTGCAGGGGATGGACCACCTGAGCCAGGGGGAATTCGGTCTCCTGTTGACCCGCTACCTGGGACTTTCCGAACGGCAATTGGCAAATGCCGCAGAATCGATGGTGGACAATGGAGATCACGAACTCGCGGCCCGGACGGTACAATGGGCCATGACCCAATTTCCTGCCAGCGAAAGACTGGCAGAGGTGAAGAAAAAGGCATTCCTCAAATTAATCGAGAAATACCAGGGTTTCAACCCGTTCAAATTCATAATCTATTCGGAGATGATCGGTCATGAGACGCCGCAGTTGGAATAATGTCGGTCGCAAGCGGCCGCAGGCGCCTTCCCGCCTCACCTACACCTGAACGATGTCGCAACACGGACGCGATGGCGAGAATGTCACAGCTCGCTCAGGAAGGGTTCGTGGAAATTACGGAATGGGACTGATGGATCAGTTCGGCCATCGACGGGGGATACACCGCGTAGCTTGACTGCTCAAGTGTTGTCACCCACTAAAAGAAAGGAAAAAATCACATGTCTATGATCACGACCAAAGACGGCACGCAGATCTACTACAAGGACTGGGGGAGCGGACAGCCGATCGTCTTTCATCACGGCTGGCCCTTAAGCGCTGATGACTGGGATACGCAGATGCTCTACTTCGTCGAGATGGGCTATCGCGTCATCGCCCATGACCGGCGTGGCCATGGCCGGTCGAGCCAGGTCAGCAGCGGCCACGACATGGACCACTACGCTGCCGACGTCGCCGCTGTCGTGGAGCATCTCGACCTGCGCAACGCCATCCACATCGGCCACTCCACCGGCGGCGGCGAGGCGACCCGCTATGTCGCCCGCCACGGCAAGGGGCGCGTTGCCAAGCTGGTGCTCATCGGTGCCGTGCCGCCGATCATGGTGAAGACACCGGCCAATCCGGGCGGTCTGCCGATCGAGGTGTTCGACGATATGCGCAAGCAGCTTGCCGCCAATCGAGCGCAGAATTACCTCGATATCGCAAGCGGTCCTTTCTACAGTTACAACCGTCCGGGTGCGAAGGTGTCCCAGGGCGTGATTCAGAACTGGTGGCGACAGGGGATGATGGGCAGTGCGAAGGCGCATTACGACGGCATCAAGGCTTTCTCGCAGACGGATTTCACCGAGGACCTTCAGGAGATCGATGTCCCAACGCTCGTCATGCATGGTGACGACGACCAGATCGTGCTGATCGCCGACTCCGCGCCTTTGTCGGTGAAGCTCCTCAAGAAAGGCACTCTCAAGGTCTACGAGAAGTTCCCGCACGGCATGTGCACGACGCACGCCGACGTCGTAAACGCAGACCTTCTCGCTTTCATCAGGGGCTGAACCGGCAGCCCGTGGGTGTCGGGACCGCCGGCCGGCGCCTTCGGCCAGGTCTCGTCCTCCACGGGCCGCCCTTTGTCCCAAGCCGGTAGTCGGAGATGCGAAATGTATAAAAAATCAGCGATAAAGATGA
>DATJLB010000152.1:0-4315 GCA_035490915.1 Geobacteraceae bacterium | reverse complement strand
CCCCATCGCCGCGTGCTTCGCCGAGACCACGAGCGGACCGCACCCCCGCCCCAGCGCCCCGCCCGACCTGAGGAGACAGTAATCGTCGCGGATGAACCCGAGGAGGTGCGAGGAAACCTTGCTCACGTCGAGTGCACCGTCGAGGACGAGCCGGTTGAGGGTCTCCACATCCTCCAGCCGCTCCCGGAAGCCGAGCCCGGAGGCGGAAACGAGGCCGTGGACGAGCGCGTGGAAGATGAAGGTGTCGTTGGGACAGGGGGAAAACCCCAAAGACAGTTCCGAGCTCTGAGTTTTGAGTTTTAAGTTGCCCATATTCACTCCGTCCGGCAGAGCGCCCCTATCAGGCTGGCAATGAAGGCCTGCGCCCGCTCGACGGCACGCGGGATGTCCCAGCGGGATGGGTCGCGGTCCTCCACCATATTGCTCACTCCCCGGACCTCCAGGCAGTCCACGCCGTACAGGAGCGCCACCTGGGCCGCCGCCCCCCCCTCCATGTTTTCGCAGATGCCGCCGAAACGGCTAAACAGCTCCTCGCCCCGCTCCGCCGTCCCGCTTGAGGTGGAAACCGTGACGAACGGTCCGCGATGGAGGGTGAGTCCAGCCGCCCCCGCCACGTACCCCGCCTTGTCGATCGCCCACCGCGTCAGGGGGATCGTGTTGAAATAGCGCTCCCCGTTTCGCTCGACGGCAGGAATGCCGATCAGTTCGAGTGAATTCCAGCCGTCCGGCGCCGCGACCCCTTCATCACCGAACACCTCGACAGTCGCCATGGCGAGGTCCCCCACGGCCAGCCCGCCCCCCCGGTAGGCACCGGCACACCCCGTATTGATCAGAAGTTCCGGCTCAAAGCGCTCCAGCAGGGAAGCAACGGCGGCGGCGGTGTTCACCTTGCCGATCCCCGTTGCCGCCAGGACGGAGGGCCATCCTGCCAGCTCACCCCGGAATGCCTCCCGCCCACAGACCTGGAGGCGCTCCCGTCCGTCGATGGCCGAGACCAGGAGGGAAAGCTCACCAGGCGTGGCGGCGGTCACGATAACAGGTTTCATCCGATCTCTCCTTGCCGGCTTCGTCATTTCGGGCACCGGGCATAGTAACACACCGTCGTCCCTCAATTCAAGAGAACTGCCGCGCAATTATATCTTGCACATGCCCATTTTTCTGCTAGTATAAATCAGTTCGAATCCTCTCGAGAAGAAGGTTTATGACCAGGATTGTCACCCTCAACATACTCCTTGCCATCCTCTGTTCGATCATCCTTGCCAAGCTGGCAGCAGACATAGTTACCTACCGCCTTTCCCACACATTTTCCGCCCCCGCCGGAAAGAGCTCTGCCGCACCGCCGCCGGTAGCAGTCGAGGACCTCCCCTCGTTCGCGCCGATCCTTGAGAAAGGGGAGTTCGGCAAGGCCACGCAGGGCAAGCTCACTCCGATCACCCAGAGTAGTGCCGCCAAATCCGCCCCCGGCACGTCCCAGAAAGACCTCACTCTGCTCGGCACCGCCATCGGATCGTACCGGGAAACGTTTGCCCTGATCCAGAAACAGAGCTCAAAGGAAGAGCGAGTGTTCCGGCTCGGCGACCAGGTGTTCGACATCGGGCCGCTCGTGACGGTAAAAAAAGAGATGGCGGAGATCCAGTCAGGGGGGCAACGAATCAAGATCCTGACGCCGACCGCTCCCGCCGAGGCCGAAAAAGCGCCGCAGCAGCAGGCGGGTGCGCCGGGAGGGCTCGCCTCCCAGGTAGGAGCGGGGAGCTACGTGGTGGACCAGCGTGCCTTGAACGCCGCGCTCGACAACATCGGCCAGGCAATGACCGACGCGCGGCTCATCCCGAGCTTAAAGGATGGAAAGGTGGAAGGGTTCAGGGCCTCGGAGGTAAAACCGGCCGGCGTCTTCGGGATGGTCGGCATCCGGAACGGGGACGTACTGCTCCGGATCAACGACTTTCCCATCGATTCGCCGGAAAAAGCCATTCAGTCCTTCGTTTCCCTGAAGGGACAGAGCAGGATCAAGCTCGATCTTATCCGGGACGGTCAACCGACGACGTTTACGTATGACATCAGGTAGAGGTACAGGTAAAGGTAGAGAAAAAACCGCACCTTTATCTTTACCTGCCTTTAAGTGGAGGCCCCATTGACCAGACGACTCTCGACATTCATTACCGCACTGGTGATGCTGTGCACCCTGCTGGCGCCACTCCCGGCCGCAGCCAAAGGGGTAGTGCTGAACTTCAGCGACGTGGACATCTCCACCATGGTGAAGTTCATCAGTGACCTGACAGGAAAGAACTTCGTCCTGGATGACCGGGTGAAGGGAAAGATCTCCGTCTACTCCCCGAGCAAGCTCACCCCCGACGAGGCGTTCAACCTCTTCACATCGGTCCTGGAACTGAAGGGGTTCACTCTCATCAAGGTCGGAAAGATATACAAGATCATCCCGACCGCCGCTGCCAAGCAATCCGGCATGAAGGTCCTGACCGACGGAGTACGGGGGCCGGTGAACGAGGCATACGTGGCCCGGGTCATCGAACTGGAGCACATCGCGGCGCAGGAAGCGGTAACCTTCCTCCAGCCCGTCGTTTCCAAGGACGGCTACATCTCCTCCTTCGGCCCCGCCAACATGGTGCTGGTGGTCGATTCGTCCCTGAACATCCAGAAGATCCTCGGCATTCTGGAGATGATCGACACCGACCAGCGGCGCGACAAGGCGGAATTGGTCTTTCTGAAGAACGCCGGCGCCGAAGGCGCGGCAAAAGTGATCCAGGAATGGCTGAAGAGCAAGGACAAGAGCGTAAAAGCCGCGGGACAGGGCGCCGGAGGCATCGTCGTTCCCGACATCAGGCTGAATGCCCTGGTCGTCTTCGGCAGCGACAAGGACAAGGCGGACGTTAAAAACCTGGTCGCCATGCTCGACGTCGTCCCCCCCTCCACCAGCAGCAAGGTTAACGTCTACTACCTCGAAAATGCCGACGCCACCGATGTCGCCAAGGTGCTCGACGGGGTCGTGAAAGGCATTTCCGCGGCCACTCCCGCCACCGTTCCGGGGCAAGCTGCCGCAGCACCCCAGCAGTCCCCCTTTGAGGGGGGGAAGATCACCATCACCCCCGACAAGGCAACCAACTCCCTGGTGATCATGGCATCCCCCAACGACTACCAGAACCTCCTCTCGGTGATCCAGAAGCTGGACAAGAGGCGTCGCCAGGTGTTCGTCCAGGCGGTAATAGCGGAGATATCCCTCGACAAGCTGAAGGACCTTGGCCTGCAGTGGGGCCTGTTCGGCGCCGCTTCGGACGGCAAGTATGTCAGCGTGGTAGGGACATACGATCCGCAAAACACTCTCAGCCAGCTTTTTTCTGTCCTGCAGGGTTTCAGCCAGGCTGGCATTACCCTGCCGACAAGCCTGGGAAACACGCCGATGAACTTTGCAGCGGTGCTCCATGCGCTCTATGCCAATGACGCGACAAATATCCTCTCCACCCCGACAATCCTGACAGCGGACAACAAGGAAGCGTATATAACCGTCGGCGAGAACGTACCGCTGCTCACCACAAGCACCGTCATTACCGGTGGCGCTACCCAGCAGTCGGTGGAACGGAAGGACGTCGGCATCACCCTAAAAATTACCCCGCAGATCAGTGAGGGAGAGTACGTCAAGCTCGACATCGACCAGGATATCTCCGCGGTGACGCCAAACAAAGGGCAAGCCACCGATATCGTTCTCTCGACACGCAAGGCGAAGACCTCGGTCGTCGTAAAGGACAAGGATACCGTGGTGATCGGCGGGCTGCTTCAGGACCAGGATATCGAGACCGTCAACAAGATTCCGCTGTTGGGCGACATTCCCGGCCTCGGCTGGCTCTTCAAGAACACCCATAAGGAGAGGACCAAGACCAATTTGCTGATCGTCCTCACACCACGGATCATCCGCAGTGCAGCGGATATGGCTGATGTAACGGTCACCCAGAAGCAGAAGTTCGGCGAAGCGGTGCGCATGGACCAGCCGTTCAGCCTCGACAAGGAGCTCCAACTCAAGCCATGACCGTGAACGCAGAACTGGAAAAAATCGCCGAACGGCTAGGCCTCCCTTTCCAGGCCGAGATCGAAGACAGCCGGGTGGAGACCGCCCTGCTCGCCCGACTGCCGTTGGCATTTGCCAGGGGAAACCTCCTTCTGCCGCTGCGGGAGGAAGACGGGAGGCTCCTCGTGGCCGTTGCCGATCCCGCCAACCTCCTTGTCCTTGACGAGGTGCGCGGGGTGTTCGGCATGCCGGTCCAGGGGGTCGTGGTACCGCGCGAGGCTCTCCTGGAGGCGGTGAACC
>DATJLB010000151.1:0-7593 GCA_035490915.1 Geobacteraceae bacterium | reverse complement strand
CATCGCTTTCCAGGCTACCGACCTCCTCCGGGCGATGGAAGACGACGCCGGGATCGGTCTGGCCGAGCTGCGGGTCGACGGCGGCGCCGTCGTCAACGACCTCCTGATGCAGTTCCAGGCGGACCTCCTGGGGGTGCCGGTGCTCCGGCCGCGGATCGGCGAAACCACTGCCCTCGGCGCCGCCTATCTGGCCGGGCTGGCGGTCGGCTACTGGCGTGACCGGGAGGAAATAGCCGGCCACTGGCAGATGGAACGGGCTTTCACGCCGGCCATGGAGCGCGCCGAGGCGGCCGAGCTCTGCCGGCGCTGGCGCCGGGCACTGGAGCGGGCGAAGGGGTGGGAAGAGCCATGAACCGTGACGAAATACTGCACCAGCTCGACGACCCTGCCCACGTGTGGGACATGATCGTCATCGGCGGCGGGGCGACCGGGCTCGGTACCGCCGTGGAGGCGGCGAGCCGCGGCTACCGAACTCTCCTCCTTGAGCAGAGCGACTTCGCCAAGGGAACCTCGAGCCGGAGCACCAAGCTGATCCATGGCGGGGTGCGCTACCTGCAGCAGGGAAACCTGGCGCTGGTGATGGAAGCGCTCCACGAACGGGGGCTTCTGGTGCGGAACGCCCCCCACCTGGTGCACAACCTTTCCTTCGTGGTTCCCCTCTACGACTGGTGGGAAGGCCCTTTCTACGGGATCGGCCTCAAGCTCTACGACGCGCTGGCCGGCAGACTAGGCCTGGGGCCGAGCCGGTTCCTCTCCCGGGAAGAGACCCTTGAGCGGCTCCCGACCGTAGCGCCTGAAGGGCTTCGGGGCGGGGTGATCTACCACGACGGTCAGTTCGACGACGCCCGGCTGGCGGTCGCCCTCGCGAGGACACTCGCCGGCCTCGGGGGGACCCCGCTCAACTACCTGCAGGTGACCGGCCTCGCAAGGGATGGAGGCGTGATCACGGGGGTGGCGGCCCGCGACCGCGAAACCGGCCGGGAATACCTTGTCCGCGGCCGGGTCGTGGTGAACGCGACCGGCGTCTTCACCGACGAGGTCCGGCGCCTGGACGACCCCCAGGCCGCACCGGTCATCTCCCCGAGCCAGGGGGTGCACCTGGTGCTCGACCGGTCGTTTCTCCCGGGCGACAGCGCCATCATGATCCCCCACACCGCGGACAACCGGGTTCTGTTCGCCGTCCCGTGGCACGGCCGGGTAGTGGTCGGCACCACCGACACGCCGGTCGCCGCGGCCTCCCTGGAGCCGCGCCCCCTCCCGGAGGAGGTCGATTTTCTCCTCACCCACGCGGCCCGCTACCTGACCCGGCACCCGACACGGGTCGACATCCTTTCCGCCTTCGCCGGGCTCCGGCCGCTGGTCCACCCGGGAGGGACCGGAGAGACCGCCGCCGTCTCCCGCGAGCACGCTGTCCTGGTGAGCGGCTCGGGGCTCGTCTCCATCACCGGCGGCAAGTGGACCACCTACCGCCGGATGGGGGAGGATGCGGTCAACCACGCCGCCAGCGTGGCGGGTCTCCCCGAGCACCCCTCCGTCTCCGATAAGCTCCCGATTCACGGCTGGCGGGAAGGAGACGCTCTTTCTCCCCCGTGGGACGCGTACGGCGCCGATGCGGAGGCGGTCAGGGCCCTCTGCGCAGCGGAGCCGACGCTTTCAGAACCGCTCCATCCCGCCCTCCCCTACCGGGCGGGCGAGGTGGTCTGGGCCGTGCGGCACGAATGGGCGAGAACCGTCGAGGACGTGCTGGCACGCCGCACGCGCGCTCTCCTCCTCGACGCCCGTGCGAGCATGGAAGCCGCCCCGCGGGTAGCTCTGCTGATAGCCGAAGAGCTGGGACTGGACCGTGTCTGGCAGGATGCCCAGGTGGAGGACTACCAGGGACTGGCGCGGGGGTATCTCCCGGAGTGACCGTCTCCCGGCGATGTGACAGAAGCGAAGGCCGCATACTGTGGTATACTGTCAGCAGAAGGTAACCACACCCCCAGGACGAGCCTAACGTCATGAACCGATTCGCCTACCTCGCCACCGGCCAGGCCATACGGATGTTCTCCAAGCTTTCCGCCGCGAATGTGATCCTGCACGGCACGGAGAATATCCCGCAGGGCTCGATCATCTTCGTGATCAACCACTTCACGAGGATAGAGACGCTCCTGATACCGCTCCACATCTTTGAGCTGACCAGGGTGCCGGTATGGTCCCTCGCCGATTACACCCTGTTCAAGGGCACCTTCGCCCGGTATCTCGACGCCATCGGGGTGGTCTCCACCAAAGACCCCCACCGCGACCTCCTGATCGTGAAAAGCCTCCTCACCGGCGAGGCGAACTGGATCATCTACCCGGAAGGGAACATGGTCAAGGACAAGGAGATCGTGGAAAGGGCCCGCTACATGATCTCCAGCGCGGGGGGGAAGCACCCCCCCCATACCGGGGCAGCGGTACTGGCGCTCAGGACCGAATTCTACCGGGAGCGGCTCCGCACCCTGTCAGAAACGAACCCCGACGAAAAACGCCGCCTGATGGACCTTTTCCGGATCGACTCCCTCAAGTCAGTCCTTAACCGGCAGACCTGGATCGTGCCGGTCAACATCACATACTACCCGCTGCGCGCCCATGACAACGCCCTGAGCAAACTGGCCGCCCGCATGGTGAAGGACATTTCGAAAGACGCCCAGGAAGAGCTCATGACCGAGGGGACCATGCTCCTCTCGGGGGTGGACATCGATATCCGGTTCGGCACACCGGTACGGGTCACCGAGTGCCTGGAATGCGCCCCGATCGATCATGACATCTTCGCCCCGCGGCGGATAAACTTCGACGATCCGATCCCGTCGAGGATGAAGATGCACCAGGTGGCACTGGATATCATGCGGGAGTACATGGCGGCCATCTACACCATGGTGACGGTGAACCACGATCACCTGTTCGCCTCGATGCTCAGGGTGATCCCCTTTTCCCGGATCGACGAGGACAACCTGCGGCGGCGGGTGTTTCTGGTCGCCTCCGGCAATCTGGAAGAGATGGGAATTCACCTCCACCGCAGCCTCCGCACAAACCAGGTCTCGCTCCTGACCGACGACCGGTTCAACAAGTACCGGGATTTCATCTCCCTCGCCGTACAGAAAAAGATCGTCAAACGGACCGGAGCGAGCCTCCTCAAGGACTCGTCGAAATTCTCGTCCGCCTTCGATTTCAACCGCGCCCGCATCGTCAACCCCGCTGCGGTCATCGCCAACGAGGTGATCCCCCTGAAGGCGCTGCAGCGGAAGATCCGGGCCGTTGCCTGGCTCACCCCCTTCCAGCTCCGGCGAAGGATTACGGACTACCTGACAACCAAGGGGATGAACGACTTCACGGCGGATTACGACGCCTTCTACTCGAAGAAGGAGTCGAAACCGAAGGAGGTCGGCGCCCCGCGCCTCATCAAGGGGAGATCCTGGGAACTCGGGGTGGTCCTCGTTCACGGTTTCCTGGCCGCCCCCCGCGAAATGGGAGAGCTGGCGGACTACCTCGGTCGCAATGGGGTGTGGGTCTACCTCCCCCGGCTGAAGGGGCACGGCACGTCACCGGCCGACCTTGCGACGAGGAGCTACGAGGACTGGGTGGAATCGGTCGACGAGGGGTACGCCATCATGAGCAACATCTGCCAGCGGGTCGTGGTCGGCGGGTTCTCCTTCGGCGGCGGGCTCGCGCTCGACCTTGCGGCCCGGGTCCCCGGGGTGGCGGGGGTCTTCGCGGTCTGCCCCCCCATGAAGCTTCAGGAGGTCTCCGCGAAATTCGCCCAGGCCCTCGATCTCTGGAACCGCCTGATGGGGTTCGCCCACTATGACACGGCCAAAAAGGAGTTCATCGACATCTCGCTGGAGCACCCCGACATCAACTATGCCCGTCTCCCGATTGCCGCCCTCGGCGAACTGGAGCAGTTCATGTCGGCCCTCGAACCGAAGCTCAGGACTATCAAGGCCCCGGCCCTCGTGGTCCAGTCCCGGCACGACCCGGTGGCGAACCCCGAGGGGTCACGGAAGCTGTTCGGGGAACTCGGGTCGCGGAAGAAGGAGTACGTGGTCTTTGACCTTGAGCGCCACGGCATCCTCCTCGGGGAGGACTCGGGGGCAGTTCACGAGGCGATCGGCGCGTTCATCGAGCGGGTCCGCACCGGACAGTCGAAGGGGACGGCGCGCCGGTAATGAACGCCGGCAGTGCACTCCCGGGACGCCCATATGAAAAAAGGCCTGCTTGTGCAGGCCTTTTCCGTGAAAGCGATGCGTGCGGCGGGTCACTCCGCCGCCAGCCACGCATTGATCGCCCCCATTTCCCCCTCCCAGCCGCTTCCGAGCCGGACCGCGAGGAAGGCGGCGAACAGGCTGTCGAACAGCTGCAGCCCCGTCTCCAGCACGTACATCCGCTCGTAAAAGAGCGCCTCCTGCTCGCTCGCCTCGTCCACCGTGGCGTCCTTCTCCGCCTGCACCCGGGGCGCCTTGTACGAGGCGAAGTGGAACGGCTCCCCCTTCAGGGTCATCTTCCAGAGGTGCTCCCCCTTTTCGAGGTGAATGGCCGCCTCGTTGATCACCTTCCCGTTCTCCAGGGCGGTGCGGACCTCGCTGAACCGGTCCTGGGGCCCCGCCACGGTAATCTTCTGCTGTCCCGCCTCACCGTTGCTCGCGAGCACCAGCCGGTCGTTCAGGTACGCCACGAACGGCTCCCCCTCCCCGCTCGGGCCGGGGCGGCTCACCCGGTACTCCGACGACCCGTTCATGGTCCGGTACATCAGCCAGAGGAGGAAGTCCCAGCCGAGCCAGCGGTTGCTCTGCATCAGGTCGAGGACCGCCTCGGAGGTGGCCCGGTTGAAGGTGCGAAGCGCCCCCTGCAAAGGGGAATCGACGACCTTCTCGGCGCGGGCAAAGGGGTGGACCGCCACCAGGCGCAGCCCCGGGAAGGTCTTCTTGAACTCGGTCTCGAAAGCCTCCACGGCCGTGCCGGCGAGGGACGCGAAGGTGAGGAGGCCCGTCCGGCTGTCCCAGACCGCGTCGTAGACAGTCGGCACCGGCAGGGTCCGGGCGAGGAGCTGGGTGCGCACCTTGTCCCGCAGCTCTTCCCTCTTCTGCTTCGGGACCCGCCTGAGCCCCGGATTGGCGAGGAGAAACTCCTGCTCCTCCACCTGGAGATAGGCCTTCAACAGTGCGGCGGGGAGGCGCCGCCTGTCCTGGCGCAGGCTGAACGCCAGGTAGTGGTCGTGCCAGAAGTCGGCCGGAGCGGCGAAGCTGCTCTCCCGGTGGTTGCCGGAATGGACCCAGCCGACGGAAAGCTCCGCCGTCCCCTGGTCGATCGGCTGGAAGCCGTGCCGCGAAAGGTTCTCGGATGCCCATGAAAACAGGTCACCGGCGGGGGTGTCCCCCACGACCAGGAACTGGCAGATGCTGACGGTATTGGATAACATGCCCATGTCGTACTCCTTCTCGGAAATTTAGAACTACGATGGATACACTTTTTCGGGGGGAAGAGCAAGCAAATTAACGGGCCCGGGACGCAGCCCCGCCTGCGCCGGAGAGCGGCAGCCGGTTCGCGGAATCGGCCGGCAGGCGCTTGAAGAGCGAACGGATGAAAGTATACTTTCTACGTAAGGTACCTCACAGAATCGGAGGAGGTGCGGACCATGCATCGACAGACCAGGCTCGCGATCGCAGGGTTGTTTCTGATCGGCGCAGCGGCGCTGCTGTTCGGCCAGATCGCAGGTTGCGGAGGAGGGGGCGGTAGCGTGCCCGTCGGGGCGCTGCAGGTCGCCATCGCCGACAGTCCGGCCTTCCCTGCCTACTCCAGCGTACACATCAAGGTCGTCAAGGTCGCCGTGGTCCCGGCCGGCATGGAGGGAGCACAGGACAACGACCCCGGGTTGCCGGTCATTGCCGACTTCACCGGCAGCGGCGGGATGGATGTCAACATCCTGAAGCTCCACTTCCTGCAACAGCTCCTCGGAACGGCGGTCATCCCCGCGGGGAGCTACACCCAGGTCCGCCTTTTCCTGGCTGCGAACCCGGCAGCGCCACCCTTCAACAACTATTTCATCCCGGCCGGCTCCTCGACGCAGGTCCCGATCGACACTCCGAGCGGCCAGCAGAGCGGGGAAAAGATCGTCGGCCGCTTCACCGTGGCCTTCGGGACCCTGAACACGATCCTCCTCGAATTCAATCCGGACACGGCCATCGTCCCGGCCGGGCAATCGGGACATTTCAACCTCAAGCCGACCGGCATCCACATCCAGCAGATCCTTACGGGGCTGAACCTGGCCACCGGGTCGATCTCCGGCACGATCCGTTCGCCCGCCTTCGCCACCTGGTCGAGCGCGACCTTCTCGATCGTCCCGAGGAACCCCGCCGCACCTGCAATCGTTGCCGGGGACGTGTTCAGCAACTTCAGCAGCCCGAGCGTCTGGAAGACGCCGTTTCTCGCCTTCGTCCCCCCCACCGGCTCGTCGCTGATGCCGTCCTCGTCCTACAAGGTCTTCGTGAGCGTCCTAAACCCCGCGGGCAAATTCCTGCAGTATTCCTCTTCCTCCATCACCGTCACGGTCAACACCTCCAGCCCGGTGCCGCCGGCGGGTACGGCCAACCTGACCCTCGCGCCGTAGGCGGCGTCGCGTATCCATGAACAAACAAGGCTTCCCCGCTGGCGGTTCTGCCAACGGGGAAGCCTTTTGTACACGGGAAAGGCCGCACCCTCCGGATTCGGCCTCCCTCAGACTGCAGCGGTGCGCACCGCCTCAGCGGCAGCGCGCCCGGGTGAACATCTTTTCCGGACTCCCCTCCTCCACCCGGATCAGGAAGCTGCCATCCGGCTCCCGGGCAACCAGCACCCCGTAACCCTTCATCCCGGCCGCCTCCGCACTCTTCGCCGCCGTGCGCCACACCTCGGCCAGGGTCCGCACGTGAGCCACACCCTGCCCGGCGAGACGCGTGCGGGCGTCGGGGAGAAGCCTCACGATGTGGACGTGGAGCTGGTCCTGGCTGCGCCGTCCCTGCGGGTTCACCGCCAGGGCGATGGCGGTTTCGTCGCCGATCCGCTTCCGGGCGACCCCCCAGGCGAAGTCCCAGATGCCGTCCGGCCGCCGGGGGTCTTCGACTCCGGTAATCCGTTCCCGGGGGATGGCGAGGCCGTGGACAAAGGTGGCGGGGCAGCCGCACATCTTGCCGTCGCGGATCGCCACGAATTCCCGCGTCTCCGCCCAGACCTCGGTCGTCTCCGCGCACCCCCTGCCCGCGGCGCAGGGGGTATCCGTCAGGGGCATTTCGCAGCGTCCGCAATAGTCGGCAATGCCTGGGTCGAGGCAGGTCGCGACGGTTTGCCAGAGCCCACCCCTGGACGGCGCCGCGCAGCCCGACAGTGTAAGGGAGACGACCGCGGTAACAAAAACGGTGAGGAGCGCGAATCGCTTCACGGTTCACCCTCCCGCTTCAGCACCGCCAGCTGTGACCGGGCGTCCAGCAGCCCGGCAAGCATCCGTTCCTCGTTCAGCACCAACTCACGGATGCGGGAAAGGGCCAAGGCGGTGGTCAGGAACGAGACGAAGCGCATGAACATCTCCCCGTAGATGAAATAGGC
>DATJLB010000150.1:0-11718 GCA_035490915.1 Geobacteraceae bacterium | reverse complement strand
TTTGCCCAGTTCACTTTCGAATTCCAGAAAGCCCTTGTGTTCCTTGACGATAAAGTTCGATATGGCGAGCCCGAGCCCCGTTCCCCCGTAGTCAAGCTTTGTGGAGAAAAAGGGCTCGCCGATCCTCTCCCGCACGTCGGCCGACATCCCTTCCCCCTCGTCGGCAACCGTGATGATGACGAACCCCTCCGCCGGATCGAACGAGGTGGAGACCCGTACCGATCGTTCCCGGTCGGGAAGCGCCTGGAGCGCGTTCAGGACGAGGTTGATGACCACCTGCTCCAGTTGCTGGGGATTTCCCTTGACCACCGGCACCCGCTCGTCCAGCTTCAACGTGAAGTGTCTCGTATACTGCTTGATCTGCACATTGATGATCGAGGCGGCAGCGGAGACAATGGCGTTGATCCCCGCCTGGAAATTTACATCGGCGGCGCCTTTGCGGACAAAATCCCGGAGGTTCTTGATGATCCCCTCGATCCTCCGCGAATTGGCCCGGATTCCGTTGATATGCTGGGGTAGGATATCCTTTGCCTGCGAAAAGAACTGCCCGCCGATACGGAAGTCCCCCTCCTCCCGGCTATGTTTCTCCAGGACGGGGAGGATATCCTGCCACGACCTGGCGAGCAGGTGGGCGGTGAGCTTGATGGAGTTGTTCGGGTTGTTTACTTCGTGGGCAAGCCCCGACACCATCAGCCCGAGCGACGTCATCTTGTTCGTCTGGATGAGCTTTGCCTGGATGGATCTTTTTTCCTCCTCGGCGAGCTTGCGTTCGGTGATGTCACGTGCCACATAGACGGAGCCCCTGATTCCGCCGGCTCTCACCAGCGGCGAGATCGTCACCATGAAATACCCCATCTGTCTCTGGTGGATCTCTTCAAAGTAGGTTGCACCATCGGCGAGGAGCGCTGAAATGCCGGCATAGTCGAGGGTCGTCCCGGTCCCGTGGAGATGCGCGTACGCCCTGGTTCCGATAGCCTCTTCCTTGGCAACACCCAACCGGTCCGCCATTGCCTTGTTGATCCTGACGATACGGTGATCATGGTCGAGGACGGCGACCAGGTCCGGGACCGTGTCGAAGGTGAACTCCCACTCCTCCTTTGCCTCCCGTTTCTCGGCGTTTCGCAAAAGCTCTTCCAGGTGACGGTTTTCGGCCTCCCTTTTCTCCAACGACTCTGCCATCGTGTTGAAGGCGTGCGACACCTCACCCAGCTCGTCATAGCTTTCGACCGGGATCCGGGCGGAGAGGTTGCCCCGGTCGAGTGCCGTTACCCCCGTCATCAGGTTGCTCAGGGGGCGGGTCAGCCCCTGCGCCACAAGATACATCAGGCAGGCGCCGATCACGAGAAACACGCTCCCCAGGCTGATGCCGGTCAGGAGGAGCCTGCGCAGCGTTGCCGCCAGCACGCTCTTGTCGAGGACGACCCGCGCCATGCCGATGAACTGCCCCCCCTTCTGTGTCGAGTCGGTGAAGTAGAGGGATTCGGGAGATGCGCTGTTCTGGCTGATGATGATCGGGGCGAAGAATTCGATGCGGTCGGCTTTTTCGTAGAAAACAGGCCCGTTTTCCGTTCTCACTCGGAGGAGGACGGGGCGGAGTGTCTCGGAAAACCTTTCATGTTCCGGGGCGGCTCCCCCCGTGGATTGCAGGTTTTGATCGATCAGCGGTTTCCCTTCGCTGGAGAAAATGCCGGCGGAGATGACATTCTCGTGGGCGAGTGCCCAGTCGGTAGACTCCTTCAGCATTTCCCGGTTCTCCGCGAAGGCTGCAAGCCGGGAGCTGTGGGCAAGGAGCCCGGCAAGGAAGGTCCCCTCGGTAACAAGCCGTTCCGTGGCTGTCTTGCTTTCGTGCAGGATGTAGAAAGAGGTGAGCGCTACGGTAGTGATGAGGATCAGGAGGGTGAGGAGGGAGAAAACCCTGATCCGGAAGCTCTGCCGTACTCTCGTGAATGGGCTGATGATCCGCATGGGCGTCATCTTGAAGAGTTGAGTCTGTCGATGGTGTCGAGGGAGATACCCAGTTTTTTTGCCACGCTCCGGTTGACTTTCAGTGCCGTGCTCCGCGCCTCGCTCCCCGGCAGGTCGGCGACGGCGGTCCCGTTCAGGATGCGCTCGGCCATTTCCCCCGCCTGTCGCCCCTGATCGACGCTGTCGATGTCGAGGGCGGCAAGAGCGCCGATGTCCACGTATTTACCGGCAAAACTAATGATCGGCAAGCGGTTCTCCTCGGAGGCGAGGAGGAACATCTCGACCGTTTCGGGGGTGACCACGGAGGGATCAGGGAACATCCAGAGGGCGTCCACCCGTCCCTTCAGGCTGGTGAGGGCTTCCGGCACCTCCCGCGGGGTCTGGACCTCCCGCACAACCAGCTCGATTCCCCGCGCCCCGGCCGCCTGCTGGGCCCGCTTCACCAGGTAGCCAGACTTCGCCGGGTCGCTGATCACCCCGACCCTCTTCGGCCTCGGGGAGATCTGCGTCATGAGGTCGAGGTACCTTTCCGGAGCCACGTTCATGGCGATGCCGGTGATGTTGCGGTGCCCCTTCATCATCGACTGGGGATTGATCACCATGAGGTAAATGATAGGGATGTCTTTGATGGAACGCACCTTCTTCAGGGCTTCGGCGCCCACGGCGAGGATGAGGCGCGGCCGTTCCTCCCGGACCAGCCGGACGATGTCGGCCCCCCCCAGGTCAGGGAGCAGGAACTTTTTCTCATTTCCGTCGCAGCTTGTTCTGAAGCCGCGCACGGCATCGTCATACGGCTTGATGTGCAGACCCTGGATGACCACGATGTCATGGGCATGGGCTGCCGTCGCGCCGAAGAGCATGACTGCCAGTATGACGAGGAAAGTGTGTTTCAACAATGCAACCTTGTGCTCAGGATTCAGACGGCGCGGCCGTCTGTTCAGGTTCCGGTACGGCATATCGGTCACAATAGACCATTAAAAATTACCAATCTAAAACAAAAAACTGCTGTCCTGCTCTGTGCCTCAGAAATTGCACCGTATCCCACCTTCTACCCAGCGGCGCACGTTTTTGTTGAAGTCTGCGCTGTACTGCGCGCCGTTGAACAGATTGTGGGCGCTGAAGAAGAGCTCAAAGGCTGTGCCACGGACTTCCACGACCTTCTTCGCCAGGTTAAGGTCCCAGATGAACGCCTTGTCCCTGGCGTTGTTGTCGAACGACGCGTTGTACCAGACGTAGCGACCCAGGAGCGCACCCCGGAGGGAGCTCTTGTCGTCGTAGTGGACCCCGAGCTTCACGATCTGGCTCGGGACATTGAGCAGGGTCTCGCCGGTACTGAGGTCTGATGCATCCACGAAGGTATAGCCGGCGGAAAGGGAGGTGTTGAAGAGCGGGACGGTCCGTCCTTCCACTTCCACCCCCTGTTTTCGCTGCTTTACAAGAGTCGCGTTCCCGTTTGAATCAAATGAGTGGACGTCGGTGAGTCGGTTCCAGAAGAGGGTGGTCTTCAGCCAGAGATAGGGTATCCGGGCCGTCTCCAACCCGGCTTGAGCGGTCAGCACCTTTTGCTGGGTAGCGTCGTCCGCCAGGACCGGGAGGCTGTACCCCCGTGCCCCGTAGATGCGGAGGATGGTCGTGTCGTTCAGTGCCCAGGCAACCCCCAGGCTCGGGCTGTAGAAATCGCCGACCTGCCGCATCCGGTCGTAGCGGATCCCCGGGGTCACGGCTACGTCGCCGAAGGAGAGGGTATCGATCAGGAAGAGCCCGTATTTGTCGCTATAGAGCTTTACACTGCCGCTAAAGCCTGTGTCATCGAGGCGCAGGTGGTCGAAATCGGCTCCCGCCGCGAGGTTGTTTTTTCCTTCCCGCCAGACGAGCTTGGCGCTTCCGCCGGTGTCAAACTCATTGGCCGTGAAGTCTGGCGGCAGCGGGGCACCGGAAAGGTCCATGGCGGAATCGTCGGTCCGCTTCTGGGAGAGCCTGAGGGAGAGGTCGATGTCGATTTTATCGTTTACGGGATAGGTGAAGGAGGCGGTGGAAAGGATATATTGTTTGTGGAGTCTGCTGAAGAAGCCTAAGGCGCCCGTGTCGCCGTCGCCGACGTTCCCCCGGTCGTAGGCGATGGTGCCCTGGAGGCTCCCCCGGTTCGGGAGTTCCCAGCGGAGCTTGCCGTAGAGGTTGTTCTGGTCCACCGCGGTATTGGGCCGGAAACCGTTGGAGGTGAGGTTTCCGGCGTACAGGTAGTAACCGAACTGTCCCAGGGTGCCCGCAGCCTCCCCCCGGGTATCCCTCGTTTCTCGCTCGCCGGCCGAGAAGGAGAGGGCGCCGCCGAGCTTCTTATCCTCAATGGGGGACTTGGTGATAATGTTGACGACTCCCCCCAGGGCCGATCCCCAGGAGGAGGACGCCGGTCCCTTGATGATTTCGAGCCGCTCGATGTTCTGGACTGGGATCGCCCCGATGTCTACGAACTGGTCGCCGGCGAAATTGAGGGTCACGCCGTCCAGCAGGAACAGGATGTTAAAGACGTCGGCCCCCTGGATGGTAAAATCGGCGAAGGCTCCGGGTCCGCCCCGGTCGGCGGCCTGGATGCCGGGGATGTTCGCCAGCACGTCCACCAGGGTGTGGGCACCCATCATCTCGATGTCGGCGGCGGTGACGACGGTGACGTTCTCGGCGGTCTGGGAGATCGGCTTCGGGTTTCGGGTGGCGGAGACGACCAGGTCCGTACCCTCGTAAAACATCCCGAGGGTCTGCAGGTCTTCGTCGGTTGCAGCGAAGACCGGGGTGCGGAGTGAGGCGAAGAGCACGCACGCACAGATGAGGGAGGAGCAGATTTTTTTTGTGCGGGCATGCGTCATAAGAATCTGGGATATTAGGTAAAAATTAATTTGATTTCTCTTTGAAAAGAGGCGTCGTCTCGTGTAATATGGCATCAACAGTGAAGGTTGAGAGGGCCCTAATCTAGCAGAAGCATTGCTCGTTGTCCACAAACTTCTGCGTGTTGCAGCGACGCCCGCAGGGCGCCGAATTCCATCAAAGGAGGGCAAAGTATGGAAACCGAAAACAGTGGCATCGTGGTACTGGATGAGGGGATCGAAGAAAGTCTGGATAGTCTGTCCACCTGCTGCAAGGTAGGTCCACAGCGCTTAACAGTCACTTAATCTTTTCAATTCATTATGGAGCAAAGGGGAGGGAGGTTTTCCTCCCCTTTGTCACCCCATGCGACTTTCCACCTATCTGAAAATCTATCCAGATCCCCCCGGCCATTATATCCTCTACGCCACCCGGCGTGCCGCCGTCGTGCGCGTCCCGGAGCAGACCCTGCGAAGAATCGAAGAGGGGAACCTCCCCGAGGCCGACCGGGCGACCCTCGCCCGCCTCGGCGTGCTGGTCTCCGATCCGGAGGCCGATCGGGAGGAACTGCTCAACCGCTTTGCCGAAGTGAACAGGCTGAGCAGAAAGTTTCATGCCAGCGTGGTCCTGAACCTTGACTGTAACCTCGCCTGCCCTTACTGCTTCGAGGAGGGGGTCAGGGGGCGGCATTATATGTCCTTTGAAACCGCCGACTGCCTTGTGGAGATGATCGAGCGGCATCATCTCTCCCACGGGAGGAGAGTCTCCCTCGACTTCTACGGCGGCGAGCCGCTCCTGAGCCGCGACCTGATCGGGTCGATCTCTGAAAGGCTTCAGAAGTCCTCATCGGAAAAGGGGCTTCCTTACTCCTTTTCGCTCGTCACCAACGGCACCATCCTTACGCGCTCTGTTGCCGAAGAGCTGAAGGTGCTCGGTATGAAGAACGCCAAGGTGACGCTGGACGGGCCGCGGGAGATCCACGACCTCTCCCGGCCGTTCGCCTCGGGGCGGGGGTCGTCGTACGACGTCATCGTCAGGAACATCGGACAGGTTTGGGACCTCGTCGATCTTCAGTTGGGGGGGAATTTCACCCGGGAGAACTACCGGGAGTTCCCTCGGCTCCTCGACGAACTCCTTGCCGCCGGCATCACCCCGGAGAAGCTTCGCGCGGTGACATTCAATCAGGTCATCGGCAGGATCGGGGGAGCCGGGATCCCCGACTATTCAAGCGCCTGCAACTGCACCGATGAGAAGTGGCTCTACGAAGCGACCCTTTTCCTGCGGGAAGAGACCATCAGGCGCGGCTTCGCCGTCACGAAGCCCGGCCCGGCCGGCTGCATGGTCGAATTCGACAACGAGCTGGTGGTGAACATCGACGGCGCCCTCTACCGGTGCCCCGCCTTCGTCGGGCGGGACGGTTTTGCCGTCGGGGATCTCCGGCGGGGCATTGTTGAGGACGGCGACGTGTACAACCGGGATGTCTGGAAGAAGCAGGAATGCCTGGAATGCGCCTATCTCCCCCAATGCTTCGGCGGCTGCCGGTTCCTCAAGCACCTGCGGGACGGGCGGATCGACGACGTCGACTGCTGGCGACCCTTCCTCGACGCCACCCTGGAGGGGTGCATCCGCCAGGACCTTGCCTATCGCCCCGCCACGAAGTAGAATGTCCCTGCATCCAGCATCCTCTGCACAATCTGCCGACAACCCGACGCAGCACGCGTTCACGGAGGCCCGCCATGCACGTCTTTTCCGCCCTGTTCCGGTTTCGCCTGCAAAGCCGTACCCTCAAGGAGAAGAGGGGTATCGTCAAGAGCATCCTTTCCCGGGCGCGCAACACCTTCAACGTGGCGGCCGCCGAAGTGGACGACCAGGACATCCCGGGGAGCGCGCTCCTCGCCTTCGTGACCGTGGCCGAAGGGCGCCAGCAGGGGCGTCGCATCCTGGAGCAGCTCGAAGAGCGGGTGGTGGAGGAGCGGCCGGACGTGGAGCTCGTGGCGGTGGAGATCGAGGAACGATGAGGCCGTGCGACTTGCTTTTTCCGCCCGCCGTGGTACCTTTTTCTTCATGCTGTATCCACCAATCAAACATCGAAAGGGAGCAAAGACATGACTTACACAGCAAAGGACTACGCGGGACTCGTCGGGATGCCCGGTTTCAGCGAAACCCTCCTGAAGAACCATTTCACCCTTTATCAGGGGTACGTGACCAACACCAACAAGGTCCTGGAGACCCTGGACCAGATGCTGAAGGAGGGGAAAACGGCGGTCCCCGAGTTCGCCGAGCTGAAGCGGCGGCTCGGCTGGGAGTTCAACGGGATGCGGCTGCACGAGCTCTACTTCGAGAACCTGGGCGGTAAGGAACCGCTTAATACGGGCGGCGGGCTTGCGGCCAAGCTTGCCGAGAGCTTTGGCAGCGTGGATGCTTGGGAAAAGGACTTCCGCGGGGTCGGTGCCATGAGGGGTATCGGCTGGGCGGTCCTCTATCAGGACCCTGCCTCCGGCCGGCTGATCAATTTCTGGGTCAACGAGCACGACACGGCGCACCCCGCCGGATGCGCCCCCATCCTGATCATGGACGTGTTCGAGCACGCCTTCATGCTCGACTACGGGCTGAAGCGGGCGGATTATATCGAGGCGTTTTTCAAGAACGTGAACTGGAAGGCGGCCGAAGCGCGTCTGAAATAAGGCTGCTTCCTCAACATAACTCCCCCTCCCCCTTTTAGGCCCTTAGCTTAAGAGGGGGGATTTTCACCTCCCCTTAAGTTAAGGCGAGGCGGGAGGGGTTATGTTTCAGCGTTTCCTGAGGAGATTCCATGAAAGCCCTGATCATCAGCGCCGACAGCTTCGAGGATTCCGAACTGTTCTATCCGTGCTACCGCCTCAAGGAGGAGGGGATTGACGTGGAGGTGGCCTCGCCCGCCGGCGGGACCATCAGGGGGAAGCACGGCTATGAGGTCCATGCGAACCGGTGTATCGCCGAGATCAAGCCGGATGACTATGACCTGCTGATTCTCCCCGGCGGGAAGGCCCCCGAAGCGGTCAGGAAGGATGCGGCGGCGGTCGCCATCTGCCGGCGCTTTTTCGAACTGAACAAGCCGGTGGCGGCCATCTGTCACGGTCCCCAGACCCTTGTCAGTGCGGGGCTTCTCAAGGGGCGGCGCGCCACCTGCTACCGGACGGTGGCGGATGAGTTGAAGTCTGCCGGGGCGCAGTACGTGGACGAAAAGGTGGTGGTCGGCGGCAACCTGGTCACCTCCCGGCAACCGTCCGACCTGCCGGACTTCATGCGGGAGCTGGTAAAGCTGCTGCGGAGGACGGCGCCCGTGATGCGTTCTGGTGAGGAGGGATCATGAAGAAGGTTGCATGGGTTTGTCTGCTGATCTGCTGCTCGTGGGCTTTCGCCGCCTCCGCATGGGGTGACGAGTCGAAAACGGAAAAGGTCTTCAAGGCGACCGTGGGAAGCGACGGCGTGCAGCGGGTTGATATCCTGGGGGGGAGCTATTTTTTCACCCCCAACCACATCATCGTCAAGGTGAACGTGCCGGTAACGTTGGTCGTCAAGAAAGAGTCGGGGATCGTTCCCCACAACATCGTGGCCAAGTCGCCGGAGGCGGGGATCGACTTCAACGAGGGGATGAGCAGCGAGCCGAAGAGCATCACGTTTACCCCCACCAAGGCCGGAACATATCCGTTCTACTGCGACAAGAAGCTCCTCTTCTTCGAGAGCCACCGGGAGAAGGGGATGGAGGGAGTCATCGAGGTCATCGAGTAGCTGATGATCCGTAAAAAGGGCTTCGCAGGCCTTGCAGCCGGAGCTTTATCCGAATTCCTCTAACGCAAGATTATTGCGAATCAACCGTAATGATACTACTTTCTTTCTTTCTGCTTACCCTGGCTGCACCCTTGCACGACCCGCTTGATCTGGCCTTGGCAAGCTATCAGCGGGTCGCTTCCTACCGGGTGACCATTCACTCCCGAAGCGATTCTTCCAACGAGACCCTGAAGTACTTCTTCAAGAAGCCCGGATTTGTCCGGATGGAATTCGTCGACCCCCATAGGGGTGCCATTCTTGTCTATAGCCCCAGAAAAAAGGAAGCACGGTTGCGTCCCTTCGGCTTCATGAAGTCGCTGGTGCTCACCCTGAGACCCGACAACCGCCTGATAACCAGCGCGCAGGGACATCGGGTCGACGCCTCCGATTTCGGCGCCCTGCTGGAATCGGCCCGCAAGCTCCGGGACTCGGGGAAGAGCACGACACAGGGGCCGGACATCGTCAACGGGAAAAAAGCCCTGCTCGTGGCTGTTGAGGGCGAGGAAGGGGCGTCGGTGGAACACAACGTCCACCGCTGCCTCCTCTGGCTCGATGCGCAAACCTATCTCCCCCTCAAGACGATGACCTACGACGAGAGCGGCGAGCTCCTTGAAGAGGTTGTGATGGAGGGGCTGGCGGTCAATATCCCTCTCCCGGACCGTTTCTTCGAGCTGTGACGCATCGCGAATTCCCGTCAACGGGCAATAATTCCTGTTTCAGCTCCCCCCGAAACAAATTAGGCTCTTCCCACGAAACTCAAATGGTGATATGTGTGAGGGGAGCAAGAGACCGGGGAGAGGAGTAGACCTGCATGGCGGACCAGGACCTCAGCGGATTGAAGATCGACAAGGCGGCGGCCGCTTCCCGTCCGGGGCCACGCAGGAAGAAGCTTGCCTGGCTCGTGGTATTCTCCCTCGTCATCCTGGCGGGCATCCTGTATGCCTCCGGGCTGCTGGCCCCGGCCGTCGAGGTGGAGGTCGCCACCATCTCCCAGGTCTACCCGTCCCAGACCTTTACCCTCCTGAATGCCAGCGGGTACGTGGTGGCCCAGCGCAAGGCGTCGGTCTCTTCGAAGGCGACCGGTCGTCTGGAGTGGCTCGGGGTCGAGGAGGGGAGCCAGGTCCGCCGCGACGAGGTCATCGCCCGCCTGGAGAACCGGGATGTGGTCGCTTCCCGGGGGCAGGCCGCCGCGAACCTCACAACGGCCCGCTTCAGCGTGGATCAGGCACGAACCGAGCTGGTCGATGCCGGCAGGAACTTCACGCGGCAGAAGGAATTGATCAGTCAGGGGATCATAGCCCAGGCCGACTACGATGCCGCCGAAGCTCGCTACAACAAGGCGAAAGCCGCGGTGGCGGGGGCCGAATCGGCATGCAAGGCCGCCGATGCTGCGCTTCAGAGCGCGGATGCGGCGGTGGAGTACACCATGATCCGCGCCCCTTTCGATGCCGTGGTGCTGACGAAGGACGCCGACGTGGGGGACATCGTCACCCCTTTCGGTGCCGCGGCCAATTCCAAGGCGGCAGTGGTGACCATCGCCGACCTCGGCTCCCTCCAGGTGGAAGCGGATGTCTCGGAGGCCAACCTCGAAAAAGTGCACACCGGCCAGCCGTGCGAGGTGCAGCTCGATGCCTTGCCAGGGGTGCGCTTTGCGGGTGCGGTGCACATGATCGTCCCGACCGCCGACCGGAGCAAGGCCACCGTCATGGTGAAGGTCCGTTTTATCGAGAAGGACAGCCGCATCCTGCCGGAGATGAGCGCCAAGGTGGCTTTCCTGGAGAGGCCGGTGAAGAAGGAGGAGCGCACGCCGCGGACTGCCGTCAATCCCGCCGCCATTGTGACGCGGGACGGGAGGACGAAGGTTTTCCTCGTCAAGGGGAACAGGGTGGTGGCGGCAGAGGTGAGGACCGGCGCGCGGATAGGCGACATGGTCGAGGTCCTCGCCGGGGTGAAGGCGGGGGACAAGGTGGCGGTGAAGCCTCTGGACAGGCTGAATGACGGGACGCGGGTAAAGACTGCGGAAAAATAAAGTAAAGTCTGCCACGGAGCAGAGACACGGAGATGAACCAGGACAAATCGTATGGGACGCGGATCAAAACGAAAAAGGCCGATTTAAAACCTTAAGCTTAGATTTTTGTTTGAACCGCCTTTATCCGATTTTTTCGTTTTTTCCGCGTCCCATTGTCTTTGGGGTTTTCTCGGTGTCCCTGTGTCTCTGTGGCAGGTTTTTTCAGAATGGTCAAGCATGGAAACTGCAAAGCCTATAGTCGAAATACACAACCTTTCCAAGACGTACCGGCGGGGGAGCCAGGTCATCCCGGTGCTGCAGGATATCTCCTTCGACATCGCCGACGGTGAGTTCCTGGCGCTCATGGGGCCTTCGGGTTCCGGCAAGAGTACCCTTCTGAACCTCGTTGCGGGCATCGACAAGGCCGACAGCGGGACCATCCGGGTCGGAGGGGCCGACATCACCCTCATGTCTGAAGCGGAGCTCGCCGCCTGGCGGTCCGCCAACGTCGGTTTCATCTTCCAGTTCTACAACCTGATGCCGGTGCTGACCGCGTACGAGAACGTGGAGCTGCCGCTGCTTCTGACCTCGCTCTCCCGGAAGGAACGGCGCAGCCACGTCGAGACGGTCCTCTCGGTCGTCGGCCTTGCCGACCGGATGGACCACTACCCCTCCCAGCTCTCCGGCGGCCAGCAGCAGCGGGTGGCGATCGCCCGCGCCGTGGTGACCGACCCGGCCATCCTGGTGGCGGACGAGCCGACCGGCGACCTGGACCGGGCCTCCGCCGAGGCTATCCTGGCACTCATGGACCGGCTGGTGCATGAATTCGGCAAGACGATCATCATGGTGACCCACGACCCGCGGGCCGCCGAGAAGGCGCATAGTATCAAGCACCTGGAGAAAGGGGAGTTGACGGCCTGAAGGGCCGTCAACCGGTTCAATGTTCAAAGTTCAACGTTTAAACCTCGAACCTTGAACCTTGAACCTTGAACCTTGAACCTTGAACCTTGAACCTTGAACCTTGAACCTTGAACCTTGAACCTTGAACCTTGAACCTTGAACCTTGAACCTTGAACCTTGAA
>DATJLB010000149.1:0-17547 GCA_035490915.1 Geobacteraceae bacterium | reverse complement strand
GACTTTGAACTCAGATGAGACCGTAAATGGTGAATGGGCAATTGGTTTGCCTCTTCCTAATGTAGGTTATTGTTTCGCATATCCGGTTAGTGCTGTTATGCATGCAGATATATTGAATCCTAGGCCTGGCTTTTTCATTTTCAACCAGAAAGGAGGTGAACCAGTAGAGCAGTAGCAACCCTTCCCATCAATCCTACCTGCATCATCACTTCATAAAACAATCCAAGCACCACCACCAAAGCGGATATCACCGTTAAGGGATACCTGCGCCCAACGAAAGGAGAAAAACCGAGGCTTTTTTGCGTCGATGGTACGCAAACGATTGTTGCCGTGTTATCGGCAACGGGCATCCGGACTTTAATTAATAGTTGACGTAAATAGTAGGGTATGCTAAGTGGTACATATGTGAACGCGATACCACGGTTCGGACGGAAGGGAGATGCCATGTTTGCTCGCGTGAAGGAAGATATCAAGGCCGTATTCGACCGGGATCCTGCGGCGCGCGGTGTGCTGGAGGTGATGTTCTGCTACCCGGGGCTCCACGCCGTCTGGTTCCACAGAGTCACCCACTGGTTCTGGCAGCACGATTTCTACTTTATCGCCCGCTTCCTGTCCCACGTGGGCCGTTTCCTGACCGGGATCGAGATCCATCCGGGGGCGAGGATCGGGAAGGGATTTTTCATCGACCACGGAATGGGGGTTGTAATCGGCGAGACGGCGGAGATCGGGGACAACGTCACCCTCTACCACGGCGTCACCCTCGGCGGGGTGAGCTGGGAGAAAGTCAAACGCCACCCCACCCTGGAGGATAACGTTGTGGTCGGCTCCGGAGCCAAGGTGCTCGGACCGTTCACGGTGCACAGGGGAAGTAAGATCGGCTCCAATTCGGTGGTGGTCAAGGAAGTCCCCCCAAACTCGACCGTCGTGGGGATTCCGGGTCGGATCGTGATGGCCACGGAAAAGCCGTCCGAGCGGGTGGACCTGGAGCACGGCAAGCTTCCCGACCCGGAGGCGAAGGCGATTTCCTGCCTGTTCGACCAGATCCGCGAACTGGAACGAAAGTACGCCGCCCTTGCCGCCGAGCACGAAACCCTGAAACGACGGGTCGAGGGAAGGGGCTGAGATGCGGCTCTCCACCAAGGCGCAGTACGCGGTTCGGGCGCTGGTCGATCTGTCGCTCCACTCCGAGGGGCGCCCGGTTGCCCTCAGGGAGATAGCCCGGCGGGAGGATATCCCGCTGAACTACCTGGAACAGCTTTTTTTGCGTCTGAAGAAAGGGGAGATCGTCGCGAGCGTCCGCGGGCCGGGGGGAGGGTATGTGCTGGCCCGGGAAAGCGCCCGGATCAAGGTCGGAGAGATCGTTGCCACCGTGGAGGAGCCGCTCAACCCGGTTTCCTGCCTGGACGGCGGGAAAAGTGCATGCACCAGGGTGTCCCGGTGTGTTACCCACAACGTATGGAGCGGGCTGGGGGAGCGGATCAGGGGATTTCTTGACTCCATAAGCCTGGCGGAGCTGACCCTGGAGGCGCGCGAGATCACAGGGACAGGGGAATTCGGAACAGAGTCGGACGCAGATTAACTCAGAAGAGGCGGACTAGACCAAAAGGCGGGAAGCGAAAGCCTTTGCTGTAAATCCGCGTTTATCGGCTTTGATCTGCGTTTTACGCAACGGGAGACGAGACAGTGCGTCACATTTACCTCGACTATAACGCTACGGCGCCGGTGCACTCCGAGGTGCTGGAGGCGTTCACGGCATTCTACCGGGAGCGGTACGGCAACCCCTCCAGCATCCACTGGGCCGGCAGAAGGGTCAAGGGGGCGGTGGAAAAGGCGCGGGAAAAGGTGGCGCTCCTCCTCAACTGCGAGCCGGTGGAGGTTGTCTTCACCTCTTGCGGCACAGAGGCGGACAACATGGCTGTCAAGGGTGTGGCGGCGGCCCTGCACGACCGGGGGAACCACATCATCACAACGCGGGCGGAACATCCGGCGGTGGTCAACAGTTGCCTCGCCCTGGAAAGCCAGGGGTTCGAGGTCACGTGGCTCGGTGTGGACAGCGACGGGATGCCGGACCTGGCAGAGCTGGAAGAAGCCATCACACCGAAGACCATCCTGATCTCCCTGATGCTCGCCAACCACGAGACCGGCGTCCTTCTTCCGGTGCGGGAGATAGGGGAGATCGCAGCCCGGCGCCGGGTCTACTTCCACTGCGACGCGGTCCAGGCGGTCGGCAAGGTACCGGTCGATTTCAAGGGGATGAATGCTGGGCTCCTCGCCCTGTCGGGGCACAAGCTGTATGCCCCCAAGGGGATCGGCGCCCTGGTCGTCCGGAAAGGGGTGAAGCTTGCCCCTCTCATCCATGGTGGCCCCCAGGAGCGGAACCGGCGCGCCGGCACCGAGAATGTGGCCGGGATCGTGGCGCTCGGGAAGGCCTGCGAGCTGGCGCTCGATGCCATGACCGCCGATATGCGGCGGATTGCTGCCCTCCGCGCAAGGCTGGAGGAGGGGCTTATGGCGGCCATTCCGGACGTACGGGTGAACGGGGGCCGGGAGCGGCGTCTTCCGAACACGACCAATCTCTCTTTCCTCGGCGCGGAGGCGGACTCGCTTCTCCTCAACCTCGACCTGGCGGGGGTTGCGGCGTCGTCCGGATCGGCCTGCTCTTCCGGCACCCTGAAGGCTTCTCCCGTGCTGGCGGCCATGGGAATTGATCCCGCCCGCGCCCGCGGGGCGGTCCGCTTCTCCCTTGGTCGGGAAACCACGGAAGCGGACGTCGACTATGTGCTCGGGGTGATGCCGGGAATAGTCGAAAGGTTGCGTAAAGGCGGTGCACGGTGAATGATGAAGAACGGTAAACACATGCGAATAGTGGTAGCAATGAGCGGCGGGGTCGATTCTTCGGTGACCGCGGCCCTCCTCAAGGAGGAGGGGCACGAGGTGATCGGCATCTCGATGCAGGTCTGGGACCACTCCCGCTTTAAGGGGGAGGAGTCGTTCGGCTCCTGCTGCTCCCTGGATGATATCCACGACGCCCGACGTGTCGCCGAGCAGCTCGACATCCCCTTCTACGTGGTGAACTTCGAGGAGGAGTTCCAGCGGCTGGTGATCGACGATTTCGTCGCCGAGTATTTCCGCGGCCGCACACCCAACCCGTGTGTCCGCTGCAACCAGCGGGTGAAGTTCGAACTCCTTCTCCGGAAGTGTATGGAACTAGGCGCCGATTTTCTCGCCACCGGCCACTATGCGCGGATCGAGCGGGATGTAAGCGGCGTCTGCCGTCTCCTTACCGGGGTCGACCGGGGGAAGGACCAGTCCTACTTTCTCTTCACCCTCACCCAGGAGCAGCTCAGCCGTACCCTCTTTCCCCTCGGGGGGATGACCAAGGGGGAAGTGCGCCGCTTGGCCGCCCGGTTTGCCCTTCGCGTCGCCGAGAAGGGGGAGAGCCAGGAGATCTGCTTCATCCCCGACAACGATTACGTTCGCTTCCTGGAAGAGGAGCGCGGGCCTGGACTTCTGTCGGGAAACATCGTCGACAACCGGGAAACGGTGCTCGGGAGCCACGACGGCACCTACCGCTACACGGTCGGGCAGCGAAAAGGTCTCGGTATTGCCCACCCCCACCCCCTCTACGTGCTGCGGGTCGACGCGGAGCGCAAAGAGGTGATCGTCGGGGAGAGGGCAGAGCTCGCATCAGAGGGGCTCACCGCCGGGAACATCAACTGGATCGTCGCCCCCTCCGCATCTCCTGTCGAGACGACCTGCAAGATCAGGTACCGCCACCACCCGGTCCACTGCCGGGTCGAGCCGCTGCGGGAGGGGCGTGCCGCAGTGTGCTTCGCGGAACCGGAGAAGTCGGTGACACCAGGGCAGGCGGTGGTTTTTTATGATGGGGACGTTGTGTTGGGCGGTGGCTGGATCGAATGAGTTCTGAGTTTTCTCTTAAATCCGCTTTTTCTGCATTCATCTGCGTCCCATAAAGATTTTGTTTTTAAATCGTTCTACGGAAGCCTCATGCAAAGAGTTGCCATCACCACCCTCGGGTGCAAGATCAACCAGTTCGAATCGGCTGCCATGGCCGAGTCTCTGGGCCGCGAAGGGTTCCGGCTGGTCCCCTTCGAGGACGAGGCGGACATCTACGTGATCAACACTTGCACCGTCACCGCCCGGACCGATGCTGAGTCGCGAAAGCTTATCCGCCGTGCCGGGAGGAGGAACCCTCGTGCGAGGATCGTCGTCACTGGCTGCTACGCCCAGGTCGCCTTCGAGGAACTGCGCGACATGCCGGGGGTGGACCTGGTCGTCGGCAACGTGGAGAAGAAGGGGATCGTGGGGCTCTTGCGGGAGGTCGGGGCCGGGCCGCGGGTGCTGGTTTCCGACATCTCGCTGGAGGAGCGCGCGGAGGGGCTCGCCCTGGAGAGCTTCGCCGAGCACACCCGGGCGTTCCTCCAGGTGCAGAACGGCTGTGATGCCTTCTGCTCCTACTGCATCGTCCCTTACGCCCGGGGCCGGAGCCGGAGTGTCCCTTTGAACGAGGTGCTGGCGGGGATCGGCGCCTTTGCGGCGAAGGGGTTCCGGGAGGTGGTGCTGACCGGCATCCACCTCGGCGGGTACGGCCTCGATCTGAATCCGCCGGAGAGCCTTCTCTCGCTCCTCGCCGCGGCGGAGTCGCGTCGTCTCGTCCCGCGGCTGCGGGTGGGGTCGGTGGAGCCGACCGAGATATCCGATGCGCTCATACACTTTCTTTCCTCGGCGGAGACGGTCTGCCGCCATCTCCACATCCCGCTCCAGAGCGGCTGCGACACGGTGCTGGTGCGGATGAACCGGAAGTACGCCACCCCCCTGTTCCGCGAGGTGGTCGAAAAGCTCGTCCGGGCCATGCCCGACATCTCGATCGGCTGCGACATCATCGCCGGCTTTCCCGGCGAAACGGAGGGTGAGTTCGAGGAGACTCTCCGCTTCGTCGAGGCGCTCCCGATTGCCTACCTCCATGTCTTCCCCTTTTCCCCCCGCGCGGGGACCCCTGCCGCCACCATGCCCGGACAGCTGCACGGCACTGTCATCCGTTCGCGCGCCCAGGCGCTCAGAAGGCTGTCCGACCGGAAACGGCGCGCCTATTACCAGCGCTTCATCGGCCAGGAACTCCGGGTGCTCATCCAGGGCGGGGAGCCGGACGGCCTTCTGAAGGGGCTCTCCCGCACCTACATCCCGGTCCGCCTTCCCGGGGACGACTCCCTCATCAACAGCGAGGTGGCCGTGCACGTCACCGACGTGGCACGGGAATCGGTGCTGGGGGAGAGGGTGTCGGCAATCTGAGACAAAAATAAGTCTGGACAAAAAACTTTAGAGAGTGTATCCATAAAGAATGAATGTTCATTCCGTTTTGATAAATCGAGGTGAGCCATGTCGAAGTTAGACAAGCGTGACGAGGTTGTCCGTGCTGCCCTCGAGCTCATTGCCGAGCTCGGCTTCCACGGTGCCCCCATGGCGATGATCGCTGAGCGGGCCGGGGTGGGGGCCGGGACGATCTACCGCTATTTCGAGAACAAGGACGTCCTCATAACCGAGCTGTACCGGGAGGTGGAGGAAAAATTCCACGCGGTCCTCCTGGAGGGGTACTCGACGAAAAAGCCGATCCGGGAGCGGTTTCTCCATCTCGGCACGGGGGCGTTGCGGTATTTCATCGCAAACCCGCTCGAATTCCGTTATCTGGAACAGTTCCACAACTCCCCTTTCGGCGTGGCGCACCGCCGGGACAAGCTTCTGGGGGTTAAGGAAGGGTGCGACGTATTTCGCGAGCTCTTCGACGACGGGGTCTCCCAACAGGTGATGAAAGACCTTCCTCTTGTCGTCCTCTTCGCCCTGGCCTTCGGACCCGTGCTGGCCGTGGCGCGCGACCACATTCTCGGCTTCGTCGTGCTGGACGATGCCCTGATTGCCCTAACTATCGAAGCCTGCTGGGACGGGGTCAAGAGATAACGGCCGCAGTGTGGTGTTCCGTTTTCTTCTGAGCAGGTTCTATGAATGAACGTTCATTCTTTGGATTTTGCCGGCAGTCGCGATATGCGAAACCACTGCCAAGGATAATGCGTATGACGATCGTAGTCGTATCCACGATGGCAGTCTGGGCGTTGACCACCATCATCGCCTTCACGAGAAACGACAAGTAACCTGCCGACTCCGTCGGCAATTTCCGTACATGATAGAGGTGTCTATGCAAACCACGTACAAAACCAACCTGATCGCCGTCGCTGGAGTCCTGCTGGCGGGGCTGATGATGACCGGATGCGGGAAAAAGACGGCTGCAGCGCCGCCGCCGGCGGGACCTCCCGAAGTGGGGGTGACGGTCGTCCAGCCAAAACCCGTAGCCCTTGCCACGGAACTCCCCGGCCGCACTTCGCCTAACCTGATTGCCGAGGTCCGGCCGCAGGTGAGTGGGATCGTCCAGAAACGCCTCTTTACCGAGGGGTCCGACGTGAAGGCCGGGCAGGTGCTGTACCAGATCGATCCCGCCACCTACCAGGCGGCCTTTGCCAGTGCCAGGGCGGCAGAAGCCAGGGCGGAGGCGACCTTGAACACGGTGCGCCTCAAGGCGGAGCGGTATAGTGACCTCGTGAAGATCAAGGCGGTCAGCCAGCAGGACAACGACGACACCCAGGCCGCCCTCAAGCAGGCCGAGGCCGATGTGGCCGCCACCAAGGCAGCGGTGGAAACCGCCCGGATCAACCTGGCCTACACCAGGGTGACCGCCCCGATCTCTGGACGAATCGGCCGCTCGGCCGTGACCGACGGTGCCCTGGTGACCGCCAACCAGACCGCGTCGCTGGCGACCATCCAGCAGCTCAGCTCCATGTACGTGGACGTCACCCAGTCGAGCGCCGACCTGCTGAAGATGAAGCAGAACCTCGCCAGTGGCCTGCTGAAGCACGACGGTGCCAGCCAGGCGCAGGTCAAGCTTCTCCTGGAGGACGGCAGCGCCTATCCGCTGCCGGGCACCCTGAAGTTCTCCGAGGTCACCGTGGACCAGAGCTCCGGTTCCATAACCCTGCGGGCGGTCTTCCCCAACCCGAAACAGACCCTGCTGCCGGGGATGTTCGTCCGGGCAGTGGTGGAGGAAGGGGTGAACCCGCAGGCGATCCTGATCCCGCAGCGGGGTGTCACCCGCAACCCGGCCGGGGATGCGGTGGTCATGGTGGTCGGGACCGGGGAGAAGGTGGAGCCGCGAGTGATCAAGGTTGCCCGGACGGTCGGCGACAGCTGGCTCGTGAGCGACGGGCTGAAGGCGGGGGACCGCGTCATTCTGGAAGGGATTCAGAAGGCCCGTCCCGGGACGCTGGTCAAGGCCGTGCCGTTCGGGGCCAAGCCGGCGACGGCACCTGCCGGTGCGGCGCAGGCAGCCACGACACCGGCTGAAAAAAAATAACCTGTAAAGGCAATCAAACACGGATCAAATCTGATTAGACGGATTGACACGGATTTTTTGTGAACTTCTGTCAGATCCAGGTGAACCGTCTGATCCGTGTTTATCCGTTAATCCGTTTCCATCCGAGTGCCATTAAGGAGTTACGAATATGTCCCGGTTTTTCATAAACAGACCGATCTTCGCCTGGGTAGTCGCCATCATGGTCATGCTGGCCGGCCTCTTGGCGATCAAGACCCTGCCGGTCTCCCAGTATCCTCCCATCGCACCGCCCCAGATAGCCATAAACGCCACCTATCCGGGCGCTTCCGCCCAGACCGTCCAGGATACGGTCACGCAGGTCATCGAGCAAAAGCTGAACGGGATCGACAACCTGATCTACATGTCCTCCACCAGCGATTCGGCCGGTGCGGTCTCCATCACCCTGACCTTCAAGGCCGGGACCGACCCGAACATCGCCCAGGTGCAGGTGCAGAACAAGCTGCAGCTCGCCGTGCCGCTGCTCCCCCAGATCGTCCAGAAACAGGGGATCCAGGTGGTCAAATCCACCCGGAACTTCCTGCTGATTGTCGGCCTCGTGTCGGAAGACGGTTCCATGGACCGCAACGCCCTGACCGACTATGCGGTCTCCAACTTCCAGGACATCATCAGCCGATTGGACGGGGTGGGCGAGCTTATGGTGTTCGGCACCCAGAACGCCATGCGGATCTGGCTGAACCCGGCCAAGCTGAACAACTTCCACCTGACCACCAATGACGTCATCACGGCGCTGCAGGCCCAGGACGTCCAGGTATCGGCCGGCCAGTTCGGCGGCACCCCCGCACGCCAGGGCCAGCAGTTGAACGCTACCATCAACGCCCGGGCCCTGCTCCAGACCCCGGAGCAGTTCGATGCCATCATCCTGCGCACCAACCCCGATGGCTCCACGGTGCGGCTGAAGGATGTGGCCGAAAGCAAGATCGGCACCGAGAACTACGATATCCAGTCCTATTACAATGGAAAACCGCTGGGGGGCATGGCCATCCGCCTGGCCGCCGGCGCCAACGCCCTGGAGACCGGCAACCGGGTCAAGGCCAAGATGGAGGAATTATCGAAGTACTTCCCGCCGGGCATGAAGGTGGTCTATCCCTACGACTCCACCCCCTTCGTCAAGATATCCATCGAAGAGGTGGTCCATACCCTGGTGGAGGCGGTCTTCCTGGTCTTCATCATCATGTTCCTCTTCCTCCAGAACATCCGTGCCACCATCATCCCCACCATCGCGGTGCCGGTGGTCCTGCTGGGGACCATGGGAGTGCTGGCGGCCAGCGGGTTCTCCATCAACACCCTGACCATGTTCGCCCTGGTCATCGTCATCGGCCTCCTGGTGGACGATGCCATCGTGGTCGTGGAGAACGTGGAGCGGATCATGACCGAGGAGGGGCTCTCCCCCCGTGACGCCACCATCAAGTCCATGGGACAGATCACCAGCGCCCTTTGGGGTATCGCGACGGTATTGACGGCGGTCTTCCTTCCCATGGCCTTTTTCGGTGGCTCCACCGGCGTCATCTACCGCCAGTTCTCCATCACCATCATCTCGGCCATGATCCTGTCGGTGTTCGTGGCCATGATCCTTACCCCGGCCCTGTGCGCCACCCTCCTCAAGCCGGTGGCAAAGGGGCACCACGCCGGCGAGACCGGTTGGTTCAGCTGGTTCTTCCGCCGCTTCAACCGGGCCTTCGATTTCTGCCGCGGTAAGTACGAAGGGATCGTCGGCCGCTCCTTCGGCAAGCCGGTGCGCTACCTGGTGGCGTACGGCGCAATCGTGGCCGCTATGGCCTGGTTCTTCCTCCATCTCCCCACCTCATTCCTGCCGGACGAGGATCAGGGGTTCCTCATCTGCCAGGTCCAGCTCCCCGCGGGCGCCACCCAGGAGCGGACCATCCAGACATTGCGGCAGATGGAACAGCATTTCCTGGATAAGGAACAGAAGACTGTGGAGGGAATCATCACCGTGGCCGGGTTCAGCTTTGCCGGTCGGGGCCAGAACATGGGGCTTGCCTGGGTGAAGCTGAAGGACTGGAAGCTGCGTAATTCCCCTGACCTGAGGGCTGCCGCAGTGGCGAAACGGGCCATGGGGGCCTTCTCCAAGTTCCGGGACGGCTTGGCCTTCTGCTTTTCCCCGCCAGCCGTGCTCGAACTTGGGGTGGCGAACGGCTTCGACTTGCAGTTGCAAGACCGCGGCGGACTGGGACATGAGAAGCTCATGGAAGCGCGCAACCAGCTCCTGGGGATGGCCATGCAGAACAAGAAGCTGGTGGCGGTCCGTCCCAACGGCCAGGACGATTCCCCCCAGTTCAAGCTCGACATCGATGACGTGCGGGCCGGGGCGCTGGGGGTCTCCTTGAATGACGTGAACAACGTCCTCTCTACCGCCTGGGGTAGCTCCTATGTCAGTGACTTCATACAGAACGGGCGTGTGAAGAAGGTCTACCTCCAGTCCGACGCCCGGTACCGGATGCTGCCGGAGGATATCAACAGCTGGTATGTCAGCAACAAGAACGGCGAGATGGTGCCGTTCTCGGCCTTTGCCACCGCCCGCTGGCAGTATGGCTCGCCCCGCCTCGAGCGGTACAACGGGATTCCGTCCATGGAGATCCTGGGGCAGGCTGCGCCGGGAGTAAGCACCGGCGAGGCCATGACCGAGGTGGAAAAGATGGCGGCGAAGCTCCCGCAGGGGATCGGTTACGAGTGGACCGGCCTCTCCTATGAGGAACAGCATGCCGGCGCCCAGGCACCGGCCCTCTATGCCATCTCGCTGTTCGTGGTTTTCCTTTCGGTGGCGGCGCTATACGAGAGCTGGACCATCCCCTTCGTCAACCTGCTGATGCTCCCGCTGGGGCTTGTGGGGGCGGTGACGGCCGTAAAGCTCAGGATGTTCCCCAACGACGTCTATTTGCAGATAGGGCTTCTCACCACCGTCGGGCTTTCCACCAAGAACGCCATCCTGATCATCCAGTTCATCAAGGAACAGATGCGCCAGGGGCATGCACTGATCGATGCCACCCTGGCGGCCGTGAAGATCCGGCTTCGCCCGGTCATCATGACCTCGCTTGCCTTCTTCTTCGGCACCCTGCCGCTGGCTCTCACGAAGGGGGCCGGGGCTGCCGCCCAGAACGCCATCGGCACTGCCGTCACGGGTGGGCTCCTCTCGGCCACCTTTATCGACCTGATCTTTATTCCGTTCTTCTTCGTCCTGGTGTCACGGCTCTTTGCCAGGAAAAAAGCGGGGCAGCCTGCCGCACAACCGGCCGTCACCGCCCCGGAGGTTAATTGAGATGAAACTTACAACACGACTCCTCTGTCTTCCCTTGGGGGGCTTTCTCTGTCTTGCCGGCTGCGCGACCATGGCCCCGAAGTATGAGCGGCCCGCCGCACCCGTACCCTCTGCCTGGCCGAGCGGCCCGGCGTACAAGGAAGCTGCGGTAAAACCGGCTGACAAGGCGGTGGCCGACATCCCCTGGCAGGAGTTCTTCGTCGACCCGCGGCTACGGAAGGTGATCGCCCTGGCCCTGGAGAACAACCGCGATCTGCGCGTCGCCGCCCTGAACATCGAGCGCACCCGTGCCCAGTACCAGATCCAGCGTTCCGACCTCTTCCCGAAGGTGGATGCCACCGCAGGCGCCACCTACCAGCGGATTGCTGAGAACTTTTCGAGTACGGGTCTGCCCGAGAACATTCATCAATACAACGTCGGCCTAGGCGTCAGCTCCTACGAACTGGACCTGTTCGGCCGGGTGCGGAGCCTGAAGGATCAGGCGCTGGAGCAGTACCTCGCCACCGGGCAGGCGCGGCGCAGCGTGCAGATCAGCCTGGTCTCCCAGGTTGCCGACACCTACCTGACCTTGGCCGCCGACCAGGAGCGGCTGCAACTCGCCAAAGATACCCTGACGAGCCAGCAGGCTTCCTACCAGCTTGTCCAGAAGCGCTTCGAGTCCGGCGTCTCCTCCGCCCTCGACCTCCACCAGGCCCAGACCAGCGTCGATACGGCGCGGGTCGACATCGCCCGCTACACTACCTTCGTGGCCCAGGACGAGAACGCCCTCAACCTGGTGGTCGGCTCGCAGGTCCCGGCAGACCTCCTTCCACCATCCATCTCCGAAACGCTTACCGCCCTGAAGGACCTGTCTCCCGGCCTGAAGTCCGACGTGCTGCTCAGCCGCCCCGACATCCTCCAGGCCGAGAATCTCCTCAAGGGGGCCAACGCCAACATCGGCGCGGCGAGGGCGGCGTTCTTCCCCCGCATCACCCTGGTCTCTTCCGTCGGCTTCGGCAGCGACGACCTGGGCAGGCTCTTCAAGTCCGGTGCCTTCGTCTGGCAGTTCGCTCCGCAGATTTCCGTACCCATCTTCGATGCCGGAGCGAACAAGGCCAATCTGAAGGTGGCGGAGGTGGACCGGGACATCGCCGTGGCCCAATACGAGAAGGCGATCCAGACCGCTTTCTCGGAAGTGGCCGATGCCCTTGCCCAGCGCGGGACCATCGACGACCAGCTTGCGGCGCAACGCTCGCTCACCGATGCCACGGGCGAGAGCTATCGCCTCTCCCAGGCACGCTATGAAAGAGGGGTCGACAGCTACCTGAACGTCCTCGACTCCCAGCGTTCCATGTACGGCGCCCAGCAAAACCTGATCGGGACGCGCCTTGCCCGGCTCACCAACCTGGTGACACTCTACAAGGTGCTGGGGGGCGGGGCACAGTAACTACCCCACTTCCGCCGTTTCACACAAAAAGCCCGCCAGATCGCCTGGCGGGCTTTTTGTGTCTCACCCTCCCATCCGTTCCAGAAACTCCTCGATCTTTTGCACATCCGCCATCCCCCGGAACTCCCGGTACCCGTCGGCAGCGTCCGGGTCGAGCCCCCGGTAGAACCTGGGGTGCACCGCGCGGATGCCGTTGAACGACTTGGCGGTCGGGTAGTCGGCTGCACTGAGCTGCCCGGCCTTCTTCTTCAGCCTTTGGACAATGCTGTTCCCGAGCTGGAAGAGCCGTTTGAGCGGCTCCCGCTCCAGCACGTCGGCGGCCTTCGCCTCGTCGTCGCCGCAGAGGTATTCAAGGGCGATGGTGAGGTAGCCGGAAACCCTTTCCATGACGGCCTGCATTGCATCCGCGTCCGCGAATGGAGTTTCCTCGGCAACCAGCGCGTTGTTGATCAGGAAGTTGAGCTCAAGGTCGAGCTCCGCCGAGCCGAGCCGCCCGAGCGCCCGCGCCAGGAGGGAATCGCTTGCGAGCGGCACCGGGAGGTGCGCCTCTCCGGCGGGGTAGAGCTGCTTTTTCTCCCCGGTCGGGAAGAACGTGTCGATGTCGATCCGGGCGTAGATGGCGACCGCTTCCTCCCGGTCGGGAAAACCGAGGTCGGCAAGACGGCCGGCCCGAAAAGAGTAAGCCTGCTCCTCCAGCTCGCTCTCCACTTCACCCTTCACCCCTTCCATCAGCGCCAGGTAAAGTGCGTGGTCGTGGCGGAAGACAATGTCGAGAAAAGTGCCGATGAGGCGTGCGTGCTTCGGCTCCTTGAAGGTGAGGAAGTAGAGGTTGTCGAAGGAGTGATCCCAGTCGGCGGTCCGCTCCTCGTCGGGGAGGAGCTCGCCGATCCCTCCCCCCACCGCGATCTCCCGGATCAGGATGAGAATAAGCGCCTCCTGGTCAACCTGGGGGAGCTGTTCCGCCACCCCCTCTTCACCCGCCTCCGTCAGGTAGCCGAGCCATTCCAGGGCCTTTGCCTGGGAAAGGGTGTCCGTCTCCCAGAGCTCCATGTCGAGGAAGAATTCCCGCTGCTCAGGAGAAGCGAGCGCCACGAGCTCCAGGGCGTCGGCCGCACCGATCTCCTTGAAGGTCCAGTAGAGCTCCTGGGGCTGGAGAGCCCGGGCGAGCCGCTCGCCGTCCGGATCGCCGAGCAGCAGCGCCATCCGTTTCTTCGCGGGCAGTTCCCGGAGCCGGGCGAGCCTGTCCGGGAAGGGGAGAGCGATGATCTCCTTCAGCTCGGCCTTGCCGCCGCGAATAAGGGTCAGGTCGGATTTCGTGGTCATATGTCATGCTCCGTTTCGTTGTTGGGGCTCTGAGGTGCGAGGTTGCTTACTGCTTCTTCAGGTGCAGCGCCTTCCGGTAGCCGCAGCCGTCGTGGAGCCAGCGGATCTCCCGCACGAGTGCCGGGGTGAGCTTGACGCACTCCGGGTTGATTGCGAAGCGGCGCTCGTACACCTTGCACTCCCGTGTCACCACGTCCAGGTAGCGGCATGGGGTCTGGGTGAAAAAAATGGTGCCGCTGTCGTCCTCGATCTTCTCGAAGCAGCAGAGGCCGCATCGCTCGCAGTGCGCTTCCCAGCCCTGATCGTTCATTTTTTCGCGGTTTTTCATACGGTGAGCATACCGAAGGTGCCGGGTCGTGTCAATGAAATCGGCGGTGAAGGCGGGTTTACTTGTTGAGGAAGATCTCGAAACTCCGGTCCCGGTAAGTGAAGCGGACCCGGTCCGGGAAGATCTCATCCACCCGCGCCCCTGCCACGGACGCCCCTTCGGCCACCGGTGCACCGTTTACCACCGCGAGGCGCGCGGCGTTGTCCTTCTGCCAGGCGATGCCTGACACGTTGATCGTGGGAAACTGTCCGGCGGAAACGGGGGGGGACGGCGCACCGGCGTTTTCGGACGGGCTCTCCGTCTGGGGGAGGAGGGGGACGGGAGGCTTCGTCGCCGCGGGAGAGGCGGTTGAGGCATGAGGTGTCGCTGCGGGGCTCTGGACAGCTATCCTTGGCGCCGGTGCCGGGAGTACGGGCCGGGGCGCGCTCGGCGCTTCGACCGGCGCGGCGGCCTGGAGAGGAGGCGTCGGAACCGGCAGGGGAGGGGTGGTACTGGCAAGCTGGGCGGTGCCGCCGTGCCGCGACGAAAATCCTCCCATGACGGCGTAGGTTCCGAGGACCGCGACGACGGCGATCGCAGCCATGGCGACCGGCATTGTCCAGGCGGGCTTTTGCCGGGCGCGCCGACCCGCGGAGGTCACCTTTCCCGCGATGTTTCCCAAGCCGCGCCGGCGGGCGGCCTTTTCTTCCTCCAGCTTCTTCAGCGCTTCCAGGATCGAGCTCATTGCCGTTCGTTTCCTCCCTGGTTTGCCAGGCGGGGGAAGGCGACCTTCCCTCCTTCACGGTAGAGGAGAAGGAGGGCCCGTGCGTCGGCGACCCCGTCAACGTCGAGCCCGTGCACCTCCTGGAATTTTCTGACTGCGGCCGCCGTTTTTTTGCCGAAGACTCCGGTCTGCGCTCCGTCGAAGGCCCGCGCGTCGCACAGGAGCTGCTGCAGCCGCCCGACGTTCTTTCCGCTCGACCCGAGCGACAGCGTGGCGGGGAGGTTGTCAACGTTCTTCCAGGGGATCCAGGCGACTCCCGACCAGCTACTCTCCAGTTCTGCGTTGCTCAGAGACGTCAATCCAGGAAGCTGCGGGGCGATCCTTAACCGTCCTTCTTCCAGGCCGGTAAGTGCCAGGTAGCGCTTTCCCGTCACCCCCGGGAGGGTGAGCTCCAGGAGCGCCGGATACCCCGTCCGGACCAGGAGTCCGAGACTCCCGTTGAACCTGGTGAGGGTGAGTCCGCGCCGGGCTGCCGCATCTGGCAGGTCCCGGGGAGATTTGAGCTCCGCCGCCTCAAGGGGGGGGGCGTTCCACACCTTGGCCAGGGCGTTGAAGGCGGTCATGGCGTTTGCCGCTTCACTTTTTCCCGCCAACTCCCGGGCGAGGAGCCGGGGATTGTCCGGCGCAGCAACGACGGTGGTCGCCGACTGATGCCCACTCAGGTGCACGGAGGCAAACGCAACGGCAGCTGCCAGGAGCACCGGGACGACGAACCATCTTCCCCATCTCCGGAGCGCTCCCCCCTGCAGCTCTTTCCGCCTGATCTCGGCGATCGCCCCCTTTACCATCCGGCCGGATATTTCCCGGCTCTCCGCGACGTACCCGAAGAGGAGCGCCCGGTCGCAGAGGATGTTGATCAGCCGCGGCGTCCCCCCCGACCAGCGGAACACCCCTTTCAGCGCCTGGGGGGAGAAGACCGCCGCACGCCAGTCCCCCGCCACCTCCAGGCGGTGTTCGATGTAAGCCGTGGTGTCTTCGACGTCGAGGGGGGTGAGATGGTAGCTGACGGTGATCCGCTGGGCGAGCTGGCGCAGTTCCGTGCGGCCGAGGAGCTTTTTCAGCTCAGGCTGCCCTGCGAGCACGATCTGGATCAGCTTGTCGGTCTTCGTCTCCAGGTTGGAGATCAGCCTCACCTGCTCCAGGACCTGTGGTTCCAGGTTCTGGGCTTCGTCGATCACCAGGACCACCGTCCGTCCGGCGCCGCTCTCGGCCAAGAGGAAGCGGTTGAGCTCGTCGAGGAGCTCCGAGCTGTTCAGCCCCTCCGACGGGATGCCGAATTCCCGGTTGATGCTCCGCATCAACTCCTGGGCCGAGAGGCAGGGGTTGAAGATGAGCGCGGTCCTGATCCCCCGCTCGTCGAGCTGTTCGAAGAGAGTACGGAGAACGGTGGTCTTGCCGGTCCCGACTTCGCCGGTCAGCTCGATGAATCCCGCGTGGGTGTCGATTCCATACAGGAGATGGGCAAACGCCTCCCGGTGGTTCTTGGAGAGGAAGATGAACCGGGGGTTGGGGGTGATGGTGAACGGCTTTTCCCGGAAACCGTAAAATTCGCAGTACATCTTTGTCACCCGTGTTCGAAGGTCGCGGATGCGTGCCGCTCCATGACTATTTCACAAAAGCGGCGCCATTTCAAGGGGAAAGAGTTTCATCCGTTTTCCCGTTGCCGCAAGAGCTCCAGCAGCTCGCCGACCCCTATCGCAGGTGCTTCGCCGGCCATGCGGAGAAGCTCCGGGACCGCGTCATCGGGCTCGCAGCGGGTAAAGGCGCGGGAAGAGAGGTGGTGGACGAGCTTCATGGTCTTCAGGCCGTCGAACCAGCCGTTGAATGCGGGGTGGAGCCGCTCCGGGACCGGGTTGTTGCGGCACAGGCCACTCCACGTCTCAGGGAAATGTATGCCGTCCAGGTACTCAGCCAGATGGGGGGAAATCTTCCGGGCGTCCGCCATGACCTCTGCGGCGTCGGCGCCGACCCTCTGCCCCATGAGATTCAGCCACTCTCCGAGGATGCGGAAGCAGGCCGGTTGATAGAAGGTGATCGCCCCGCCGTCGCCTCCCAGCCAGCGTGAAACGGAGCGACCGGTGCCGAACGGGACCCGGTGCGAGGGGCGGGGGGAGGGGTGGACCGTCGTTCCCTTGAGTTGCGCGACGCCGTCCGTGCGGGAGAGGTGCTGGAGGAAGTAGAAGTCTTCCCCAGCAGTCCGCGTGTTCATCCCGCCGCTCCTTGCATAGGCCGCCGTTGTGCAGGCCATGGCGCTCCCCACGGTGTGAAAGGCATAGGGGGAGCGGGCGAGTTGGAGCCCGAGCACATAGTGGCGCAGGAACAGCTCGTACCGGTCGATGGCGTGCTGCTCATCGGGCGATCCCCCCCGCTGGTGGTGAAACGGGATGGCGGCGCCACCCGCTCCGTTTTCCCGGAAATGGCGGACAAGGGCAGGGAGGTAGGAGGGCTCCACCAGGGTATCGGCGTCGAGACAGACGAGGAGCGCTGGGGAGGCGTCGTGGTCGAGCCGGCCGAGCGCGAGGTCGAGGCCGATCTTTCGCGCAAGTCCCACGCCCCCTCCTTTGATCGGCAACTCCAGGCTGGGGGAGGCGGCATCGATCCAGGCGAGGTTGAGAGCGGAGAAGTCGGCGGAAGCGGCGGCGAGCCGCGCGAGGGTCCGGCGGTTGTCCGCTTTGTCGGCGTCCGGCGCGTCTTCCCGGTGGTTCACCACCACGAGCACGAGGAAGCGGGCGAGGAGCTCGGGTGGATTGGTGGCGAGGGTGGCTAGGGTGGCGAAGAGGTTGTCGCATTCCGCCAGGGCCGGGATCACCACGGCGCCGGCGAAGCCGGAGCCTCCACATCCGGCGATTCGCCAGGGACCTTTGACGGCGCGGGTTTGGAGATATTTCGAAATAGACGATTGGAACATGCCAAGCCAAGATAAAGGTTTTACCAACCGGGCGCGAGATTTCGACCAGGTCGTCGCCGGCCCGCAGAA
>DATJLB010000148.1:0-4508 GCA_035490915.1 Geobacteraceae bacterium | reverse complement strand
GATGACCACCAGGATCACCGCGATGAACAGGGTGATGGTGATCTCGTGAAGACCGGCGGTGACCGACAGGGTGGTATCGAGTGCGATTGCGTAATCGAGGTCGGCCGGGAAGGAGCCCTTGAGGTTGGCCATAACCTTCTGGGCGCCTTTCACCGCTTCCAGGGCGTTGGTGCCGGGGAGCTGGTAGAGTGCCATGATCCCCGCCGGCACGCCGTTAAAACGTCCCCGGATGTTGTAGTCCTGGGACCCCAGTTCGAGGCGCGCCACGTCCTTCAGGCGGACCAGCGATCCGCCGGGGTTGGCGCGCAGGACGATCTGGCCGAAATCGTCGGCCGTGACGAGCCGTCCCTGGGCGCGGATCGCGTAGGTGAACTCCTGGCCGGGAGGACTCGGTTCCCCTCCGACCTGGCCGGCAGGGTTCACGGCGTTCTGTTGCTGGAGCGCGAGGACGATCTCGGGGATCGTGATATTGAGCTTCGCCAGGATGTCCGGGCGCACCCAGCAGCGCATGGCGTACTGCCCCGCGCCGAAGACCGTCACGCTGGCGATGCCGGGCACCCGTGTGAGCTGGTCGACGATGTTGATGTAGGCGTAATTCGCGAGGAAGGTTGCGTCGTAGGTCCCCTTGGGCGAATAGAGGGCGATGAGCGCGAGGGGGGCGGAGAGGGCTTTCTGGACCGTGACCCCGTAATTGCGTACATCGAGCGGGAGCTGCCTCTCGGCCTGGGACTCGCGCAGCTGGGCGAGCACCTGGTCGGTGTTCGGATCGGTCTTCACGTCGAAGTTCACCGTCATCCGCATCAGACCGTTGTTGGGGTTCAGGGAATACATGTAATTCATGTTGTCCACGCCGCTCATCTGCTGCTCGAGGGGGGTGGCAACCGACTGCTCGATCGTCAGCGCGTCCGCTCCCACGTAAGTGGTCTGGACAAGGACCTCGGGAGGGACGATGTTGGGATACTGGGCCACCGGCAGCCCCGCCATCGAGACCAGGCCGATGATGACCATGATGATCGCGATGACAACTGCCACGATGGGGCGCCTGATGAAAAAGCGGTACATGGCGGTTACCTCGCCCCTGCGGGTTTGGCGCCACTACCTGCCCCCGCCGTGGACATGGGGGCAAAGGGCCGCGGATTCACCAAAATCCCCTGCTTCACCTTCAGCAGCCCTTCAACGATAACCTGCTCGCCCGGCTTGAGCCCTTCGTCGATCTCCAGGAGGGTGCCGACACGCTCACCCGGCTTCACCGGCCGCATCTCCACTTTGTCGCCGCTCCCAACAACGGCCACCTGATACCCCCCCTGGATCTCCAGCACGGCCCGCTGGGGAACGAGAAGAGCTCCCTTTCTGGTTCCGATCAATACCCGTACCTTGACAAACTGCCCGGGACGGATGAAGTTGATCGGATTGGGGAAGAGCGCCGCCACCCTGAATGTTCCGGTCCGCACGTCCGCCTGCCGGTCGATGGCGTAAAATTTCCCGGCATAGGGATAGAGCGACCCGTCACCCAGAATGATGTCGATCCGCAGCTTCTTGGCCTCTTCAAGACCGGCGGCTTCGGACGAGAAGCGGCGCATGAAGGCGATGTAGGCCTGTTCGTTGATGGTGTAATAGATCTTTATCGGGTTGATCGTCGAGACGGTGGTGAGTTCCCCCCCCTGGACAGCGGGTCCGACCAGGTCGCCGACCTGCGCCTTGGCGAGTCCCGCCATGCCGTCGATGAGGGAGGTGATTTTCGTGAAGCCGAGGCTGAGGCGGGCATTTTCAACCGCGGCACCGGCTGCTACCGCTGCCGCCTTGGCGGAACGTTGCACGGCGGTGGCATCGTCCAGGTCCTTCTTGCTCAGGGCATTCTGGGCGACGAGGGGCTTGATCCGGGCAAAGTTCGCCTCGGCATTCTCATACTGCGCCTGCATCTGGGCGAGTGTCCCCTGTGCCTGGGCCAGGACGGCCTGGAAAGGCCGGGGATCGATCTCGAAGAGCACTTGCCCCTTCTTGACCATGTCCCCTTCTATATAGTCCTGCCTGATCAGGTAGCCCGTAACCTGCGCCCGTATCGTGGCGTTCACCAGACCATCGGCGGTTCCGACCCACTCGTGCACGATCGGAACGTCCTGCTGGACGACCTGTGTAACCTTGACTTCCGGCGCCCGCTGCGCCGCCGGTTGTTCCTTGCGGCACGAGGAAAGACACAGTGCGGTAACGGCAAGCACGCACAGGGCCGTGCGAAGGACGATGACGAATCCGGGACTGCATCTGGTTATTCCCCGTCGCACCATGTTCCCCCCCTGCCAAAACCCTTACGCGCCGGGATTGCTCTGGTCGTTGACACCAAAACCGGCTCCGGTGCGTGCCCATGGCTCCCCTTGGATTCTCGTCCTGTCTTCGGGGACCGTTCGACGAAATCGCTGTTTGCTTTACGTCTCTCTATTACTCCTACAGCACATTCCCGGAAAGTCAACGAGGTCACTGCTCACGCCAGCCCGAAGCGCGCCAGTTCCTGTCTCGTCGACTCAACGCCGGTATGGATGATGCCGTTGATTCCCAGTCCCCGGGCGGTTTCCACGAACATGGGGCGGTCCTCGATGTAGACCACCTGCGCCGGCTTTACCTGGGCTATGTCGAGGGCGATGCCGTAGATGTCCGTATCGGGTTTGCGATAATGGACGAAGCACGACGAAATGAAAAAATCGATGAACGTCCCCAGCCGGAATTGCCTGATCCGGAAGGAGGTCAATTCGCGCCCTTCGTTGCTGACGGCCGCTACTTTCAGCCTGTGGCGCTCCTTGAGCCGGCAGACCAGCTCGATCATCTCCGGGAAGGGGCGGGACTGGGCGAACATGAACTTCCGGAACTCCTGCCGGGAAAAGGGACGCTCCTCGTAGAACACCACCCGGTTCAGGTACTCGTTCAGCGTCAGCTTTCCTTCTTCGTAGGTATCAAACGTAAGGTGATGGCGCTCGTTCATCTCCTCGCAGTCGAGTTGGAAGGCGTCGGCGGCACGTCGGCGGGCCTCCCTGTCCCAGCCATTGGTCAGCAGGACCCCGCCGATGTCGAGAAACAGCGTCGTGATCTGTGTCATCATCCCTCCCTTTCTGCCATGGTCACCGGTTCGACCGGATAGCCAAGGTCGCGCCAGGCGTGAAAGCCTCCAGCAAGCGGCCTGACCCGCGTAATTCCCCGTTGCCGCAATCGTATCGCCACCCGGGCGCTCGATGCTTCGTTGGGTCACGTGCAGTACACCACCACCTCGCGATCGTTCGGAACTGTCGGATAACCCTCCAACTCTTCGGCAGGGATGCGCAGGGTTTGGGGGATGACGTAGGGGTCGGCTTCGAAATCGAGGGCGTGGCGCACATCGATGATCGTGACGTTTTCGCCCACGTCCAGTTTCTGTTTCAATTCTTCCGGGGTGATGCGCGCCACGAAGAGCTCCCGCAAGAAACGACGGCGCAGGTAGTATTTGCGCAGAATGTACAGTGACAGCCCGCCGGCGACGATAAGGAAGAGCACGTTCCCCATGCGCGTCGCGTAGGCCGACGCGCGTTCGAGCTCTTCGCCCAGGAGATACCCGAGCGCCGTGTACGACCCGACCCAGAAGAACGCCCCCATGCAATCGAAAAACAGGAAATGCGCCAGGGGCATGCGGATCATCCCCGCCAGCGGCGTCGACACGGCGCTCAGCCCCGGCACGAATTTGGCCACCAGGAGGGACCGGGCGCCATACCGGGAAAAGATGCTTTCCGTTCGGCGGACACAGGAATCGGGTTCAAGGGAAATGCGGCAGAGCAGCGACAACAACTGACCGCCACGCCATCTCCCCATGGAGTACCAGAAAAGGTCGCTCAACAGCGCGGCACCGACTCCCAGGCCGATGCATGCAAAAAATTTCATCTCCCCGAGACCGGCCAGGGCGCCCACGGCAATCAATACGGGAACGCTCGGCAGGGGAAGCCCCATGGTTTCCGCGAGGACCCAGACAAACAGCACCGTATAGCCATGCTGGATCAGAAATGGCAGTAGATTGTGCACGTATTCCGTTCCTGAGGCTGAAATTCGGGAAATAATCTACATCAAGGACCGTGGCGAGGGCCCCTGCCGGACTCGCCAGGTGACGACGACAGTCAAAGGGCCGATATCACTCACCGTGCCTTCCATCAGTGCTCCATTGCCGCCTCCAGGGCCGCCAGCAGCGAATGGTAATCCGGGGGGCCGTCGAAGCGTGTTCCGTTGACGAAAAACGTGGGCGTGCCGTTAACGCCGCTGCGGATGCCGCTCTGACGGTCTTCCCTGATACGCTCTTCGACATCGCCGTGCCCGATGGCGTTCCCGAGCCTTTCGAGATCCAGCCCGAGCCCTTCCGCCCACCTGGTGATGATGTCGGGATCGAGCGATGCCTGCTGTTCGAAAAGCAGGTCGTGCATCTCCCAGAACTTTCCCTGGAGTGCTGCCGCTTCCGCCGTTTCGGCCGCGATCAGGGCGTAGGGATGTGACTGGGTCAGGGG
>DATJLB010000147.1:0-1784 GCA_035490915.1 Geobacteraceae bacterium | reverse complement strand
TGGCCCCGCTTCTACCGGAGCTATTACCTCCGTGCCGGGGCGAATGCTGACAGGAAGTACTACGAGGCCGCGCTTGCGGACTTTGACGAGGCGATTCGTCTCCGTCCCGATTTCCTCCCAGCGTACGCCGACCGGGCCCAGACGAGGGCCGCCCTCGGGGACCAGGCCTGGGAATTGATTTCAAGTTGAGTTTCCCCGAGATGATGTAAGTTTATGGTGAGTATCCGCAGGGCCATGTCTCCACTAAGCAAGGGACCCTTTGCCACGTGATCATGGAGGCGCGACCATCCCGCATAGTGCGTACCATCAGCGGGACGTCGCTGCTTGCATGCCTCCCGCTCTCCTTTCACTAAATTTTTACCCAATGTTCACCCAATCCTCACATAACATCTATATTCTGATCAAAGCCAGACCCTCTTTACTGAGAAACAGGTGCCCTTTACATGCGGACCATCATCGACCTGATCGACGATAGCTGTCGAAAATCCCCGGACAAGGCGGCTCTGCGACATAAGGTAGGCGGGGTGTGGCAGGATATCTCCTACGGCACTCTCCAGGCAATGTCCGACCGGGTCGCTGCCGGACTTGTCCGGAACGGCTTTGCCCCGGGCGATCATGCGGCTTTGCTGGCACCGTCCTCGCCGCGCTGGGTGATCGCCTATCTCGGCATCCTGAAGGCGGGCGGGATAGTCGTACCGATCGACAAGGAGCTGAAGAGCACCGAGTTGCGCCATATCCTGACGGACAGCGAGGCGCGCATACTCTTTACCGACCGCCCCTGTTTCGCCACGGTGCTCGAAATCGTCCACGCAGTACCGTCACTCCGCCGGATCATCACCCTCAACACTGCGCCTCAGTCCGGAAGCGATTCCTCCCGCGAGGGATCACCCCTCGAAGGGCTTTTCGACGACTGGCATGGCGGCGGTCACCAGAAAATGCCGGCGGAGGCAGCAGCAGGGAGGGAAAACATCGCCAACCAGGTGGCGCAGATACTGACGTCCCTCGCCTGCGAGCCGAATGGGGACGACGAAGCATCCCGTCCCGCGGCCCATATCTGCGCGGAGCTGGCACGGCAGGGGAGGCTCGACACCTTCGACCGGCTCCTTGCCGCCGATCTTCCTTCCTCTGTAGTGCGCGCCCCGCACGACACGGCCGTGATCCTCTACACGTCGGGGACGACCGGGCGTTCCAAGGGGGCCATGCTCAGTCACGCCAACATGGTCTCCAACATCCGGGGTGCGACTGCCCATTTTCACCTGGACGACTCCATTCACACCCTGTCGTTTCTTCCTATCAACCATGTGTTCGAGCAGGTGTGCGGTATCCTCCTCCCCCTTTCCCTCGGGGGGACGGTTACCTTCTGCGAGTCGCTGAAAAAGCTCGGAGAAAACCTGACGGAGGTGAAGCCGACCTTTTTTCTAGGGGTGCCTGCGGTCTTCCGGATGATCCTCGACCGGATCACGAAAAATATCTGCTCGAAAAGACTCTCGCGGCTCCTCTTCTCCGTCCCTCTCACCCGCCCGCTGGTGACGGCGAAGATCAGGAAGGCGTTCGGTGCCGGGACCATCTTCATCAGCGGCGGCGCCGCTCTCGACCCTTCCATCGCCGAGAGGCTTGAAGTGCTGGGTCTGAAGATCTATCAGGGGTACGGCATTACGGAAACATCGCCGGTCATTTCGGCCGAGAGCCCGGCCCGGAAACGTCTCGGGACGGTGGGGCACCTGTTCCCCGAGGTCGAGGTCCGGATCGACCGGCCCAACGAGGAGATGGTGGGGGAGATCGTG
>DATJLB010000146.1:0-4604 GCA_035490915.1 Geobacteraceae bacterium | reverse complement strand
GAGCAGGAAGGAGCAGGAGATCGTCCTGCTCGTCTCGCAGGGGCTGAGGAACCGGGACATCGCCGCCAGGCTCTACATCAGCGAACAGACGGTAAAGACCCACATCAGCAGCATCTTCAAAAAGGCCAAGGTTACCCGGCGCTCGCAGCTCGTGCCGCTGGCGTTGAAATTCCGGGTGCCGGATACAATGTGAAACCCCAGCAAAATGCCCCTTTCCCCACTCCTTCCTAAACACCCGCTCCTCCAATGCCTGCGTTGCTTCCTCATATCTTCCTAGGCATCACTCCCATGTAACCGTTTTCTTAGCTAACCCTTTCAGGGTAATGCTTTTTTCTTAAATGGTAACCCTGTTACCTGCAAAATAAATGACCATTCGGGTGATTGTCTCCCCTTCCCCTCCTGATATTAAGTAACCACTAACGAAAATCACGACGATGCCGAACTAGCAACATGCGGGCTTACTATTGATTAGAGACCGAAGGAGTTGTCCGGGACTGATACTATTTTGGGTATTAGGTGGGAATTACGTATGGTGTCCCCAGAACCTTCGCTTGAGCGATTGTCTCCCTTTCCCGTCCTGATATACGTAACCTCTGGGGACGAACGCACGCCCAGCCGATACCGATCCGGTGACATGCGACACAGGGAATCTGACGAGAGGAAAGGAGACTCTCACCTTCAACGAGGATGACATTCGTACAGTGGTCCGCCAGATAATGGCCTTCGCCCCTGGAATCACCCGCTCTCTCCTCGGGAGTCACCGGCCGTTCCGCCAGCTGGCCATAGCCGTGCATGGGGAGGGTTCACCGGTCGGGATATTAAGCAATGACGAGAGTATGGCACCATTTTCACGAACCGAAAAAAAGTCTGTCCTGCCGTGAGATCGTCAGTGCTCTGGCTCAGGCTGGCATCAGCAACTACCCTCTGGACCAGAAGGTGCCAAAAGGGTTGGGCATACTCTTTTTTGATGAAATCACCTCCAATCTCTGCCAGTTCGTGCGGGAAGCAAGTTGTAACGGCATCGAACGGGTTTTAGCCGTCTCGGTCTCGAAATCTCCTCTTGATTGCAGCCTTTGGAGCCTCTTGCAGGCCGGGGCATCCGATGTGATTACCTGGGACGGGTCAGCCAGGTGCGCCATTGACATATCCCACCGCCTCGAACGCTGGCTCGTCGTGGATCAACTGCTGGAATCCACGCTCGTGAAGGAAAACCTGGTCGGACAAAGCACGATCTGGCGATCCGTTCTCCGCCAGATCATCGAGGTGGCGCGTTTCACCGATGCATCCATGCTGATCACCGGAGAAAGTGGCACCGGCAAAGAATTGGCGGCCCGTCTGATCCACACCCTCGACCAGCGGCCGAACAAACGCGACCTGGTGGTCCTTGACTGCACCACCGTCGTGCCGACCCTGGCTGGGAGCGAATTCTTCGGTCACGAGCGGGGTGCCTTCACCGGCGCCGTTACCGCCCGCGACGGCGCCTTTGCCTTGGCTGACGGCGGGACGCTGTTTCTCGACGAGGTGGGAGAGCTGCCGACGGAGTTGCAGGCGCAGCTCTTGCGGGTCGTGCAGGAGAAGACCTACAAGCGGGTGGGGGGGAACAGCTGGCAGAAAACGGAATTTCGCCTGGTCTGTGCAACCAACAGGGAGTTATTGGAAGAAGTGAGGCTGGGGAAATTCCGCAACGACCTCTATTACCGGATAGCCGCGTGTAAGTGCTGCCTGCCTCCGCTCCGTGAGCGGCGGGAAGACATCATTCTCCTTGCCCGGCATTTCATGCAGCAGATGCGTACCAAGGAGGAACCGCCGGAACTTGACAAACCAGTGGAGGAATACCTCGTCCGGCAGGAATATCCGGGGAATGTGCGGGACCTCAAACAGCTTGTGACACGCATCATGTACCGTCACGTGGGGAACGGACCAATTACTGTTGGTGATATCCCTGAAGATGAGCGGCCAAGATCCGAATTCATCCCGTTCAAGTGGAACGGAGACCCGTTTGAGAGGGCAATCCACCACGCAGTCAATACCGGAGTCGGGCTCAAGGAAATCGGCCGGACCGCGGAAGATACGGCAATCCACATCGCGGTAAACGCAGAGGACGGCAACCTGCAGCGCGCGGCAAAGAGGCTGGGGGTGACTGATCGCGCCCTGCAGTTGCGGCGGGCGAACAAGCGGCACAACGGTCAGGGAATGGAACCGGAGAAGACGGACGAATTGCTCTTGGATCCCCTTATGGAAGCTGCCCTGCCTGCCATGGATCGAGGTATTCCTTCAGATCTGCCGTTGGCAGGAATAACGATTCCGATCCTATCGGAACCGGATTCCTCCTGACCCGGCCAATCAACTGCAGGAGCTTCTTCCCGAGTATCAGGTAACGATCCTCTTCTGACAGGTCAAGTGCCAGAACCTTGGCCAGTTCGACTCCCGGATGGAGCCACGGCCCGTCCGAACCGAACAGAAGCTTTTCCGCTCCCCCTCTTTCAACTGCCTCTTCCAGGAGATCAAAGCGCCTGACCCCCGATGTGTCGGTGTAGACGTTAGGATATCTCTCCAAGAGGTCGATGAGCACCTTGTGGGCCCGCCAGTCGTCGGCGAAGCTCCCCAGGTGAGGGATGATGAACGACACCTCCGGGTATTCCGCCGCCAGCAATTCAACCTGTGACACCTCCCCCATGACGTCATAGATGACCGGGAGGGTAAATGCCCGCAGGGTCTCGCAGATCTCGCGGGTCATGCGACCGTCGTGGCGGTGCACCTTGACCCCGCAGAAACCATAACGGAGGACGGCGGTCTCCACCATCCGGTAAACCCTCCCCCGGTCCCGTTCCGGATGAAGGCAGGCGAAGCCGAAGTACCGCTCCGGTCGGCTTCGTACCATACGCGCCACGTTCAGGTTGGCGACGGCGTAGTCGGAATGGAAGAGGGAGAAGAGGACCGTGCGACTAATCCCAGCCCGGTTCGCCCGATGCAGATATTTGTCGAGCAACGCGGATGTATCCCACGGGCCGGACAGTCCGTCCCCCTTGCCGTAGTGACAGTGGCAATCGATGATCATGGGCGATTCCCCCCGTGAAGTATGTGCACACGCCCCAACTCATCGAGGAGGTGGAACGAGGTGGCTATTCCCCTTAAGAAGTTGGGCAGGTAGAGGCTCTCGTTGGGGGCGTGGATGCAGGCACTGGCTAGGCCGAATCCCATGAGGGCCACCGGCATGCCGCCGATCTCCTGCAAAGCTGCTACAACGGGGATGCTCCCGCCACTGCGCCAATATGCAGGCTTTCTGCCGAACCCCCGGAGATAGGCGTTTTCCACTGCACGGAACAGAGGATGTGCTGGGTCGATTGTCACCGGCCGAACCCTGGAAAGGGTGCGTATATTTGTCGTGATGGTGGGAGGGGTGAGCCGCGAGATGTGGAGTCGGAACAGGCGCTCTATTTCCCGTGGGTCCTGTTGCGGAGCGAGGCGGATCTCGATCTTTGCCCGGGCGCTGGCCGGGATCACTCCCTTCCCCCCTTCGCCCTGATACCCTCCGCTAATGCCGGTTACGATCAAGGCAGGGCGGACGGTCGTCCTTTCGTAGAGGGTATATCCTGCTTCTCCCCACCCCCTTTGGGCTCCGGCGTTTTCGAGGAGTTCCGCATCGCCCGGGCCGGTTTCCTTCATGTAGTGCCGCTCCTCGATGCTCAGGTTTTTGACACGGTTGTAAAAGTCGGGTACGGCGATCTGCATATCCGGGTCATGGAGCTTGGCTATAATCTCGCAGAGGGCCTGCAGAGGATTGTGCACCATTCCCCCGAAGTGACCAGAGTGGAGATCGTTCCGTTGCCCCGCAACCTCCAGCTCAAGACCGAGCACGCCGCGCAGGGCATACGTAACGGTTGGACGGTCTGGAGTCGGCATGAGGGTATCCGAGACGATCGCCATATCGGCCTTTAATCTGTGTCTGTTTTCCTGAAGAAAACGGTGCAGGTTCTTGCTCCCTGTTTCCTCTTCCCCCTCGAACAGGCAGATGACATTGACCGGCAGAGTGCCGGTCGTTGCCAGCCATGTTTCCATTGCCTTCACGTGGGTGAACAGCTGCCCCTTGTCGTCGGTGGCCCCGCGGGCGAACAGGTAATCACCTCTCACCACAGGTTCGAACGGTGGCGTATGCCACTCTCCGGGGGGATCCGGCGGTTGCACGTCGTAATGGCCGTATATCAGGACCGTCGGACGGCCCGGCGCATTGCGCCATTCGGCAAAGACCAGTGGATGTCCCCCCGTGGTGACCACGGATGCGTTGTCCATCCCGATCCGCCGGAGGTGGCCCGCAAACCAGGCGGCGCAGCTCTCCATTTCAACAGCAAATCGAGACTGGGAGCTGATGGATCGGAAACGGAGGAATTCTCCCAGCTCTGCCAGGAAGCGCGGAATATTTGCCCGGACAAAGCCGGCTGAGTGCAAGATTGAGGAAACCGGCATTTACTCTTTCCTCCTCCAGCCTTGGCCGGTCGGTCACCATCCCGCGGGCACGAAAGCGTGGATCTTCGCGGCGAGAGCCATTTTTTCATCCACGTTCTCCGGCCTGAATATCGATTGCACCAATGTCCCCGCAAGCGTCG
>DATJLB010000145.1:0-3762 GCA_035490915.1 Geobacteraceae bacterium | reverse complement strand
AGTCCCCATGCCCGATCCGAACCTTGTCAGTTACCTCCTTGCCTCGCTCGCCGTCCCGCTCGCGCTCCACTTCCACCTCCTCCCGGCTGTCTTTGCCGGCCTCGCCGTCCATGTCCTGACCGTAAAGCTCGCGGAGAGGCTACCCCGGAACTGGGGTCGCGTCGCCCGCGAGCTCGCCCTGGCAGTGATCGTTCTCGGCGTCATGCTCGGGCTGTTCGGTGCACTCCTCGGCCTCTGGTCGTTCCTGCGCGGAAGCGGCGGGATGGACGCGCTGCTGGCGACGGTGGCGGACACCCTGGAGAAGCTGAAGCGCTCCCTCCCTCCGGCGCTTGCGGACGCCCTACCCGCCACGCTGGACGACCTGCGCGGGCAGCTCGCCGTGGTGGTGCGCGAGCACGGCCAGCACATCTCAGCGGCTGGGATCGAGGGGTTCAAGACCTTCGCCCATCTTCTCCTCGGTATGGTAGTCGGCGGCATGACCGCCCTCCATCACTTCAGGGGGATCGACGGCTGGCCCCCGTTTCCCGCGGCTCTGCATGCTCGCGCCCGGGCTCTCACGACGGCCTTCGACAAGGTGGTGTTCGCCCAACTGAAGATCTCCGCGCTCAACACGCTCCTCACGGCGCTCTACCTGCTGGTGGTCCTCCCGCTCTGCGGCGTCCGGATGCCGATGCTGACGGTCCTGCTCCCCCTCACCTTCGTTGCCGGCCTCCTCCCGGTCGTCGGCAACCTGATCTCCAACACCGCGATCGTCCTGATCAGCCTCGGGATGTCGCCGGGGGTGGGCATTGCCTCGCTCGGTTTTCTGGTGGCGATTCACAAGCTGGAGTACTTCACGAACGCCCGGATCGTCGGCGGGGAGGTGCATGCGCGCGCCTGGGAGCTTCTCTGCGCGATGCTGGTGATGGAGGCGGTCTTCGGGATCGGGGGGCTGGTTGCGGCGCCCGTGGCATACGCCTGGCTCAAGGCGGAGTTCAGGGCGAGGGAGATCATCTGAGGTTTTCTTCCGTTTTTATCTGGCCATCATCCCACGGATTCGCTACAATCCCGTCATGAAGATCCTCCTCGCCACCCTGCACGCCAAGTACGTCCATGCGTCCCTCGCCCTCCCCTACCTCGCCGCCGCCTGCGCGGGGCTCGACGGCGTTCAGGCCGAGATCAGGGAATTCACCGTCAATGAGCCCCATGACCGGGTGCTGCACCGGATCATCGCCGAAGGGGCGGATCTGGTCGCTTTTTCCTGCTACATCTGGAACATCGAGCCGACGCTGCGCCTCGCCTCCGACCTGAAGAAGGTCGCGCCGGGCACCTTCATCGTCCTCGGCGGGCCCGAGGCGAGCTTCGGCTCTTTCGACCTCCTGGAGCGAAACCCCGCCGTCGGCTGCATCGTCAGGGGAGAGGGGGAAGAGACCTTCCGGCAACTGGTAACGGCCCTGCGTCATAGCCGCTCGACCACTCAACCACTCAACCGCTCAACCAGCCCGTCCACCATCCCCGGCCTCGTCGTCCGTGCCGGCGAGGAACTGGTCGCCACCGCCGAACGCGCCCCCATCACCGACCTGGATGCGATCCCCTCCCCGTTCGCCGCGGGGCGCGTCGACCTCGGCAAGCCCCTGGTCTACTACGAGACCTCCCGCGGCTGCCCCTTCTCCTGCGCGTTCTGCATGTCGTCCCTGGAAAAGGGGGTCCGCTCGTTCTCTCCCGGCAGGATAGAGGCGGACCTGCAGCTCCTCATGGCGCGCGGGGTACAGACGGTCAAGCTGGTGGACCGGACCTTCAACTTCGACGCCGGGCGGGCCAACGCGATCTGGGAATTCATCCTGGCGCACAACCGGGAAAGCCGCTTCCACTTCGAGATCGCAGCAGACCTCCTGACCGAGGAGAATCTTCGCCTCCTGGAACGGGTTCCCGCCGGCATGTTCCGCTTCGAGATCGGCGTCCAGTCGGGAAAGGAGGAGACCCTGGCGCGGGTCGGCCGGCGCTCCGACCTGGCGAAACTGTCCGCCAACGTGCGGCGACTCGCCGCGACGACCGGTGTAACCATCCACCTCGACCTGGTGGCGGGGCTCCCCGGCGAGGACTACGGGGGGTTCCTCGCCTCCCTGCAGCTCCTCTTCGACATGCTCCCTCCTGACAATGACACTTCGTATTTTTCTGTCTGCCAAGGCGGCAAGGAGGAAGCGACGGAGGCCCTCACCCGGCCTTTGGCCACCCTCTCCCAGGGGGAGAGGGAAAAGAGTGCCCTCGCCCTTCGGGATAGGGATAGGGAGAGGGGAATACGTCGAGGAGCTTCCGACGCAGCCAACGCCGGCAGACGGGAAAAGACGGAGTGTCATATCCAGGTGGAGCCGCTCAAGGTGCTCAAGGGCTCCCCCATGCAGCGGATCGCCCGGGAGGAGGAGTATGAGTTTTCCGACACGCCACCGTACAAGATCCTCCGCACCCCCTGGCTCCCCTTTACTGACATCGTCCGGATCGAGGCGATCTCCCGGCTCCTCGACCTGTACTACAACAGCGGCAGGTTCGCCGCAACCCTCGGGGCCCTGGCCCGTACCACCCCGCTCTCCCGTGTCTTTGCGGGAATGGCCGAGTTCCAGGCGGACCGTGAGGAGGATCAGGCACGGTCTCTGACCGCTCTGTTCGAAGCGCTCTGGGAGTTTGTGCGCGGAACCGTGGCGGAGAAGGATCGGGAAGGGGTGAGAACCGCCCTCTGCTACGACTACTGCCTGACCGAGTATCCCGCGGGACGGCAGCTACCCGGGTTTTTCCCGGCAGGAAGCGGGACGACAGGGAAAGGGGGGGAACAGATGGCGGGGCTTGCCCGCCGCCTGGGGATCGGGAGAGAGAGCCGGGTGAGGACATTCTCCTTCAGGTTCGACCGGGACCCGCGCCGGCCCGACGGGGAGGACCGGGAGGTACGCCTCCAGTTCGTCTACATCACCGCCCCCGGCAAGGGGTTGGAGGTCAGGGTGCTGGAGGAGGCTACTCCTCGAACGCCTCGGTGATGGTATCTCCCCGCAGGTACAGGATCGTCAGCACCAGCGGTGCCGACCAGATGGCGGTCATCATGAGGGTATCGGCGACCCCGACCAGGTAGTAGGCGAAGGAGGCGGAACTGGAGGATCTGCGGATCCAGGCAATCAGGCCGGCCACCTCGCACAGAGCGGCATAGGCGACCCCGCCCCAGGCCGCCCCCTCCGCCCCTTTTCTGGCCCAGGGGCGCATCTTCAGGAACTGGGAACCGGCCACCGCTGCGTAGAAGCCGAGCAGGATCTGCACGGTCGGCAAGAAGCCGCGGGTCAGATACAGCATGGCCGCGCTCGGCGGTTCGTCGAGCTCGGAGGCCACGGCCTTTGCCGGGGCCAGCTGCCAGTAACCGCTGAACTCGATGCACCCCCAGATCGCGACGATAAGTCCCACCCCCACGAACCCCCAGCCGACGTATGTGACCGGAGTCGGCACCTCCGGGGCATCCGGCACCTGCTGCTCGCCGGGCGGCGGGAGCTGATCGCCGGCGTAATTCCGGTGCTTTTCCTCCTCTGCCCGCTGCAACCGCTGCAGGTCCTGGCGCATCCTCTCGCTGTCGCCCCCCGCCGGCCTGACGGCCGGCCCTTCCGCCTCCCGCGGTGCCGGCCGCGCAGCACCCTGCCGCGCGCGCTGCGCGTTGTAGTCCTTGGCGACCAGGCCGCAGTCCGGGCAGATGTCGAACCGTTCCCCGCTGAAATTGGAGTAGCCGCATTTGGGGCAGTCGGTCAGGGTGTC
>DATJLB010000144.1:0-7415 GCA_035490915.1 Geobacteraceae bacterium | reverse complement strand
CTTCGCAGCCACGAAAACCACTGGTCTGACCCTCGCTGGTCCGGACGCCAACTCCAACGTCATGTGCCTCTCCTGCCACAGGGCTCACGCCTCCGGCTTCCCCAGCATGACCCGTTACGGCATCGCGTACGAGCTCGTCACGGTTGACGACGGCACCGGCGCCGGCGCAGTGTACACCCTCGGCCGCAACGGCGCCCCCGCTTACGGCGCCACCTACACCACCGCCGACATGCAGACCGCCTACTATGGCCGCTCCGCTAATGCCTTCGGCGCATGGCAGCGTGACCTCTGCAACAAGTGCCATGCCAAAGACTAATCAAGTCTAACGTGTAATGCCCTGAGGGGCCGGCATCAGCCGGCCCCTTTTTTTTACTGGTCACGTGGAACGGGATTGCCGGTTTTCTTTACTCTACGTGCGCTCACGCGAACCGGCCGATCGCACAATTTCTTTACTTGGGCACGCGGTTGTGGTACAAGGTGGATACGGGCATGGCGCCCCGAGCAGTGGCTTGCAGCGGCAAGTTGGCGACAGGGTAATCATGAAGTTTCTGCGAACGACAGTCATACGAACTGTGCTGGGTCTGGCCCTGCTCGCTGCGACCCCGCCGGAGCTTCTCGCCTTTCACAAGGGGGGCGTTGGCAGTTGCGACGGATGTCACTCCATGCACAACTACCAGGGGGGCGTGGTGACGCCGGGCGCCTATCTCCTGCGGGGACAGGACTCAGGCTCTGCCTGCCTCAACTGCCATGAACAGCGGAGCGTTACCGGCCCCACGTCGTTTCTGGTCAGCACTTCCGACGCGCAGCTGGTCACGACATATCCCCAGCAGCTATCGCCGGGAGGGGATTTCGCATGGCTGAAGCGAAACTATACCTGGGCGACCAGCACGACTCCGATCAATACCAGCCCCGGATACGGACACGGTCACAATATCGCCGCATACGATTACGGCTACATGCCGTTGGACCAGGCCGCTCCCGGCGGCACCTATCCCGGCGTCTCCCTGACATGCATCAGCTGCCACGACCCTCACGGCGGCTACCGGCGAAACCAGGCCGGAATGATCTCGCGAACCGGGGGGGCCATCAAGTCCTCCGGTTCCTACAGCGACAGCCCCGACCCCGACGCCACCAATTCGGTGGGGGTATACCGGCTGCTCGGGGGGAGCGGCTACTACCCCCATAAAATGAATTCCGGATTCGCGTTCAGCGCCGATCCTCCAGCCGCTGTTGCGTCCCATGACTATAACAGGTCGGAGGCGGTGTCCGTCACCCGGGTCGCGTACGGCTCGGGGATGTCCGAATGGTGCAGAAACTGCCATGCCGACATCCACAAGGGGGCCGACTCATTCACGCACGCATCCCCGGCATCCCTCGGGACAACCTATACGGCCTACTATAACTCTTACGTCAAGTATAACGACGTCTCCGGGGTGGAGGGCACCGCCTACTGGTCGCTGGCACCCTTCGAGGTCGGCACGAACAACTACGGCATCCTGAAACAGATCGTCTCTACGTCACCGACCAAGGGGCCCGATGCGAGCGACGGCACGCCGCAGGTCATGTGCCTCTCCTGTCACCGGGCCCACGCGAGCGGGTGGGACTCGGCCACCCGGTGGAACAACAAGACGGACAACTGCGTTTACAACGGTTATTATGCCCAGGAGGGACAGCTCTACCAGCCGTACGGGCAGGGTCGGACCGAGGCTGAGGCCCTTCAGGCGTACTACCTGATCTCGGAGCAAAGGTACAACAGTACCGAACCTTCGGCCACGTTCTGCTACAAGTGCCACAACCCGATTCCTGCCCTTCCGCAAGGGACGACGGGTACGACCGGCACGATTACCGTACCGTAACCACACAGGGAAGGTCTGCGGATGATGCATCGCCTCGAAGGCGCCACGAAACGATTTCTCGTCTGGGTCATTTTCGTCACCGTATGCGCGGGGTGCCAGATGCATGCACCTCGCGTAAAGCCGGCTCTTGTCGAGGAGGGGGAGGTGTTCCTCTATCTGGAGCCGTTCTCAGTCGATGCGCGCGCTCTGCGGTTTTCCCTCGACAAGGTGGCGGCCGTGCGGAGCGACGGCGTCGAGACGCCGCTGACGCTCAATATCGCCGAAGTGAAGGGGACGGAGTCGGACAGGCAGAGGCTGCTTGCTTCCGGTGTCCTTCCCCCCGGCAGCTACCAGGGCTTTTCCGTTACTGCTCGGAAGGCCTTCCTCACGGCGGAGGGTGGAGAGGTGCCGCTGGTTGTCTCGGACACGGCGGTCAAGGTCCCCGTCTCCTTCGAGGTTCGGCGAAAACAGGGGACCGTTTTTTCGCTGAACCTCCCATTCAAGGAGAGCGTGCGAGCCCGCGCGAGCTTCCGTCCTGCACTTGTCGCCATGATCCCCCCCCTCCCCGTCATCAGCCTGACCGGGTACGTGACGAATGCAGGTTCCAACACCATCACGGTCTTCGACAAGAGAGAGGGCGCAGTCCGGCGCGTCATCGTGACGGGCCAGGAGCCCAAGGGGCTTGCCCTCGACCAGGGGCGGCTGAAGGCGTACGTGGCCATATCGGGGGAGGATGCTGTCGATGTCATCGACACACGTTCCCATGAGATCATCAACCGGATCCGCCTTACATACAGCGACCGCCCGGGAGAAATCGCCCTCACCCCCGACGGGAAGACCCTCCTCACCGTCAACACCGGCACCAACACGGTCAGTTTCGTGGACACGGACGCGCTCCTCGAGGTGGCGCGCGTCTCCATCGGCACCGTTCCCCGTTCCATCCTGCTCGATCCGACGGGGTCCAGGGCATACATCTTCAACTATCTCTCCAGCAACATAAAGGTCATCGACATCGCGCGGCGGACGGTCGTGGCCACGATAACGACCGATGCGGGCCCGCTCCGCGGGAGGTTCAACCATCAGGGGGACAAGCTCCTGGTCGTTCACGAACTCTCCCCCTATTTCCTCGTCCTCGACCCGGCAACAGGTGCCGTCCTGAACAAGGTCTACATCGGCTTCGGGAGCAGTTCGATCGGGGTGGATACCTTGACGAACCTGATCTATCTCGGGAGGAAGTCCGATCCGATCGTGGAAATCTACTCTCCTTTTTCCCTTATTCCGGCCGATTTTCTCAAGGGGGCGGGAGGGCCCTGGTACATGCTCTTTGACGGCGAGATGAACTCTATCCTTCTGGTGCTCCCCGATCAGAAAGCTCTCCAGTCCATCAACCTGATCAGCAAGAGGCCCAACTTTGCGGTCGATTTGGGAGACCAGCCCTTCTGGGCCACAATCATGGGAGAGAGGTAGCACCTTTGGTGGTGGAGGCGGAGAAACCGGGCTTACCTGCCAGTTTTCGGCGGATCATCGTGGCCCTCGTCTGTGCCGTTGCGGCATTTGCCCCGACGCGGGCCAAGGCGACCTCCCTCGGCGGCTACGTCGACCTCTCCTACGCCAAGGTCGAAGCCAGGTCGACAGACCCGTCCGGTGTGACCACGTCGGGGAACACGAACCAGTTCACTCAACGTTACAACCTCACCCTGACCGATCAAATCTATCCGCTGGTCCTCCTGAACGCCGGCGTGATATTCAGCAACGTAAATACGGACAGCGAGTCGGGGGGCGCTACCTTCGAGTCGAGCGCTTCTTCCATTAGCCCGAGCGCGAGTTTGGTCTGGGGAGATCGGATGTTCCCGCTTAATCTGGGCTATCAGCGGCACGAGGATAGTTCCGAGGCAAACGGCGTGCAGGCCCCCACCCAGGTGCTGGAGTCCTACACCGCCGCACTCGGGTGGAACCCGCTGGATCTTCCCCCGTGGAGTTTCACCTTTCAGAGGCTCAACTCCTTCGATGAGCACCGGATTTCCCGGAACAACACGTCGGACACTTTCCAGTGGAACACGAGCTTTTCGCCGACCCCTACGGTTGCATGCAACTACCAGGGGGCGGCAAACTGGACCTCGGACAAGATTACTCTCCTGGATACCTCGTCCCTGAGCAACACGGGGCGAATCGCCTATGCGGACCAGTTTCTGCAGAACAAGGTCTCCCTGGGGACCAGCTACACCCTTTCCCTGACGGATACCACGATTGAGTCGGGGACAGGTCGGGGGCTGATCACCACTCCGGTCCAGGCTACGAACGGCCTTTCCGGCGTTACCTCTCCAACGTCTCCCGTTCGGGTCGATTTCGGGCAGCTGGTGGCGACCCCGAGCCTCCTCAACGCCTCGGCCCGGATCAACATCGTCTCCCCCACGCCGGTCAGTCCCGGAACCCAGTACAATTTCGGGCTCGATTTCGGCCGGCCGATACCGGTGAACCTCCTTTTCCTTCCGGTAGTTTCGGTCGGACCGACCACCGTTTTCCTGAGACCGACAGACATCAGCCGGTTTGCACAGCTCTTCATCTGGACGATTTACACGAGTGACGACGGCATTACCTGGACACAGGTCCAGGGCACCGTTGCCTCCCGTTTCGGCAATGACCCGACGGGGTTAACCGATACCGTCGGCTTCATCCTCCCCACGCCCACCCTGACACAGAGGTTCGTCAAGGCGGTGGTCAATCCTGTTACGCAGAGCGCGATCCAGGCGTTCCAACCGTTCTCCACCATGGTCCCGGACGGCAGCAACATCTCTGTGACGGCGGTGCAGGCGTACCTCCAGCAATCGGTCCAGAGCTTCGGCAACAATCTCAGCTCCACATCAGGCTCATTTGCGCTCGGAGCCAGGGCGAGGCTCCTCGAGATTCCCCATGTCGACTACGAAATGTCGTTCACGCTGACTCACGACCAAAATTCTGCGACCAACACCGGCACCCTGGTCAGCTACTACCTCAGCAACGGCCTCGCCGCGTCTCACACCTTCAGCAAGGTATTCTCGGGATTTGCGCGCCTCTCCCTGGACACCAACAAGAGCGCGGCCAGCACCGTCTCCAATAACCTCAGGCTCAGCATCCTGCTGAATGCCGTCCCCCTGCCGACTCTGAGCTCTTCCCTTTCCGTGACCAGCCAGGCCGGACTGGGAGGCGGGAACGCGTCATCCTCGAATTCGGTGTTCCTCACGAACACCGCGCAACTCTATCAGGGTGTAGCGCTGGCGGTCAGCGGCGGTTACAGCAACTCGGCGACGGCGGACAGGAGGAAGGGGGAGAGCTGGCTGCTGAACGTCGGGCTTTCACTCGTCCCCACCAAGACCTGTACCGTAACGTTCGCATATGGCGCGACGCTTTCCTCCGCGACAGCGACGACCTCCGCTTCGACAAGAAGCGAGACCCAGACCTTTTCCGCGACGCTGAGCTACAAACCGTTCGAAACCGTATACCTGTCGGGAGCATTGACCGAGACGCTGCAGGCGAACCAGCCGAACTATACCACGCAGACGTACGGGGTTTCCTGGTCCCCCCTTCTCAGCGGCGTCATTCTGTTCAACGCCCAGTACGGCGAAAGCTACAGCACGCCTGACGAAACGAGGACCCGCAGCGTTACCCCCACCGTGAGGTGGAATGTCAGACCGGGGACGACACTCGACGCCACATACTCTTACAGCACGTCGTCGGCCCCGCTGACCGCTGATACGGAAACGAACACTTTTTTGACAACGTTCAGGGTAATTTTCTAAGACCTGGGCAGAAGAGGGGCGATATGCATAAACCAACGCAGGGGGAAATAAGGGGTATGTTAAGAATCAGTCTTGCAGCAATTGTTTGTGCCGGGATGCTGCTCGCCATGGTTACGATGCAGGGGTGCGCCACCCGGAGTACCAACGTCTTCCGCGACCCGAACATGGATTTCGGGTCGGTGCGGACCGTCGCGGTCATGCCTTTCGCCAATTTCGGAAAGGACGCGCAGGGGAGCGACCGGGTGAGGGACGTCTTTATCACCGCTCTGATGGCGACGGGGAGCATCTACGTGATTCCGACCGGCGAAATGTGGCGCGGCATTACGGGTGCCAGCATGGCCAATCCGACAACCCCTGCCGTGGCCGAGGTGGTCAGGCTGTGCCGCAGCCTCAGTGCCGATGCCGTAATAACCGGCAACATCAGGGAATATGGCGAGGTGCGGGCCGCTTCTACAGCAGCCGATGTGATTTCCATGAGCCTGCAGCTCATCGAAGGGCAGACGGGAAAAGTGGTCTGGTCGGCGTCAACGACTTATGGCGGAGTCGGGGTGAAAGACCGATTGCTGGGTGGAGGGGGCCAGCCGATGAACGACATCACCGAGAAAGCCATCCATGATCTCATCAATAAACTGTTCGAGTAGGAGAAAACTGCTTGTCGCGTTGATGCTGCTCGTCACCGCGTGCCTGGCGCCTGCCGCAGCGGAGGATACGGGTTTGTCCGCGTCCGCTGTCGGCTATCGCGTCGCGGTATACCCGATCGACAATCTGACCAACTCTCCCGCCCCGCTCACGGAAATCCGGCGTCTCATGATCGGGGCGCTCGCGTCCCGTGGCGTGCAGATAGTTGCCGATGAGGCTGTCGAGCAGGTGATGAAGCGCCATCGAATCCGCTACACGGGCGGGGTGGACGAAAGTACCGCCAAGGCGCTTAAAAGCGAGGCGGGTGCTGACGGGGTCCTGATCGTCACCCTGGAGATGTTCGAGGCAGGGGAAATCCCGAAGATAGCCCTGATCGCCAGGCTGGTCGACAACGATCCGGTGGCGATCAGGTGGATAAAGAGCTTCGGTCTTGCTGGAGACGACAAGCCGGGTTTTCTCGGCCTCGGAATCATCAACGACGTGCACCAGCTGCAGTATATGGTGCTGACGCAGCTTGCCGCCTCCCTTGCTGATAACCTCGCCAAAGGGGTGGGAAGAGTAATCGCCGGCACCGGGGAGCGGACTTTCCAGCCGAAGCTGTTCTACGCCTCGGAGAAACTCGACCAGGTCCGGCATGGCTCATACGCCGTCATGCCCTTTTCCAACCGCAGCAAAACATACCGCGCCGGGCAATTGCTCATGCTTCACTTCATCGAGCAATTCAACCTCACTCTGGACGGCGACGTGCGGATGATGGAGCCCGGCGTCATCCGGGGTCTCATGCTGAGTCACCGGATTATCATGAACCAGGGGATGTCGTACCGGGACATCGATGCACTCGGGCTCCCCTTGAAAATAGACTACTTCATCACGGGAAATATATTCGACTATGTAAATTACGCCAGCGCGCTGACCGGGCCCCGGATCGATTTTTCCACGATGCTGCTCAAGGCGGGTGAGCGCAGGGTGCTCTGGAAGTCGAACAGCTACAATGCGGGAAACGATCCGGTCTATGTCTTTGACGTAGGCAAGGTGCACACTGCCGACGAGCTGGCGACGAAGATGGTCCGGGCCGTGACGCTGAAGATGCTGCGGTGGAAATAACCGGACCGTGTCTCCCCTGCTTCGCCCGGACGGTGACGGACGTCCGTAATTCTGCTTGCAT